>LSKJ01000827.1 GCA_001557035.1 Rhodospirillaceae bacterium CCH5-H10
CGCTCGGGATGACAATCTTTTCGTGTCCGGCGTCGTGCGCTATTTTCCCCGGACATCCCTGCGTAAGACGGGGGAGGAGAAGAATTTTCGACTCAGGAGGAGGAGGCGCGAACCGTCGCGACGCCGGCCGCGAACGCCTGCTGCAACAGCCAGACGTCGCCGGCGATCGAGACGAAGTCGTAGCCGAGCTTCACGAACTGGGCGGCCTGTTTCGCATCGACGGCGAGGCGGCCGGCGGACTTGCCGTGCTTCTTCGCGGCCGCGATCGTCGCCCGCTCGGCGGTGAGGAAGTCGGGATGGTCGAAGGCGCCGGGTTCGCCCATCGCGACGCTGAGGTCGTTGTGGCCAAGCCACAGCATGTCGACGCCCGGCATCGAGGCGATCTCGTCGGCCGCCGCGGCGCCGCGCGGATCCTCGACCTGCAGGATGATGGCGGTGCGGGCGTTCTGTTCGGCGAAGCGCGGCAGTAGCGGCTCCGAACGCATCGCGAAGCGCTCGTGCGCGAGGCCCAGCGCCACGCCCCTCGTGCCGTCGGGCCAGTACTTGGCGGCATCGAGGACTGCCTTGGCCTGCTCGACCGACGAGACGATCGGCACCATCACGCCGTCGGCGCCGGTATCGAGCGCGCGCGAGATGTGGTGACGCGACTGCGAGGGCACTCGCACGACGATGGGCAGGTTTGCGGCCTGCATGTAGCGCACGACCTGGCGGACGGTATCGAAGCCGAAACCGGTATGCTCCATGTCGAGCACGGCGAAATCGGCACCGGCCGCCTTCAGGATCTGGCCGATGCCGGGCGTGGCGAACTCGAACAGGAAGGTGCCGATCTTCGTGGGCTTGGTGCCGACGAGTGCCCGCAGTCCGTCGCTTGCCCCATTGATTGCCATTGTCATTTCCCCCGATGGAGGCGCGATGCTAGCGTGGACCGTCCCCAACAATCACCTGCTTTAGGGAGAGAAACATGAAGCTCTATTACATGCCCGGCGCCTGCTCGATCGGCATCCATGTGCTGCTGGAAGAGATCGGCAAGCCCTACGACGTGCACAAGGTCGATGGCGCCAAGCAGGAGCAGTACGGCCCGGATTTCGTGAAGCTCAATCCGAAGTCGAAGGTCCCGACCCTGCAGCGCGACGACGGTTCGGTGCTGACCGAGTTTCCCGCGATCGCGGTGTGGCTCGCCCGCAAGAACCCCGAGGCCGGCCTGCTGCCGACCGATGCCGACGGCGAGGCCGCGGCGCTCGAAGCGATGGACTACGCCGTGTCGACCATGCACATGCAGGGCTTCAGCCGCATGTTCCGTCCGGCCAACTTCGCGCCCACCGAGGCCGACCACGACAAGGTGAAGGCGCGCGGCAAGGAGATCATGGAGAAGGGACTGGCGCTGATGGACAAGGCGCTCGAAGGCAAGGAGTACCTTGCCGGCAAGTTCTCGGTGGCCGACGCCGCCCTGTTCTATGTCAGTTTCTGGGCCGCCGCCCGCATGAAGATGCCGCTGCCCAAGAACGTCGCCGCCCACTACGAGCGCATGAAGGCCCGCCCGGCCGTGAAGCGCGTGCTGGAGCAGGAAGGCCTTTCGGCCGCCGCCTGATCCCGGCTACGATCGATGGACCGCCGCGTTCGCGTGGCGGTCCGACGGCGCATCTTCGGCGGCGCCCCGCGCTGAGCTAAGCTCGCGCCATGTCCTTGCCCGCCTCCCTGCGCGACCGCCTCCGCCTGCCGCTGATCGCGGCACCGATGTTCCTCGTTTCCGGCCCGGCCCTCGTGACCGCGGCCTGCCGTGCCGGTGTCATCGGGTCCTTCCCGACTGCCAACTGTCGCACCGTCGAGGAACTCGATGCCTGGCTGGCGGGCATGGCCGACGACGCGAAGCGCGCCGCCGATGCGGCGGGCCGGGCGCCCGCGCCCTGGTGTCCCAACCTGATCGTGCATCGTTCCAACCCGCGCGTGCCCGACGACCTCGCGGCCGTGCTGCGTCACAAGGCCGAGATCGTCATCACCTCGGTCGGCTCGCCCGAGCCTGTGATGAAGCCGCTCAAGGATGCGGGTTGCCTCGTGCTGGCCGACGTCGCCTCGGTGCGCCACGCGGAGAAGGCGGTGGCGGCCGGCGTCGACGGGCTGGTGCTGCTGACGGCGGGCGCCGGCGGGCAGACCGGCTGGGCCAATCCCTTCGCCTTCGTGCGGGCGGTGCGGCAGTTCTGGGACGGCATCGTCGTGATGGCGGGCGGCATGGCCGATGGCCATGCCGTGGCCGCTGCCCAGGCTTTGGGCTGCGATCTTGCCTATATGGGCACCAAGTTCATCGCCACGCGCGAGAGCCTGTCGAAGGACGCCTACAAGGAAATGCTGGTGGCGAGCCGGCTCGACGACGTGCTGCTGACGCGGGCCTTCACCGGGCTCGAAACCAACATGCTGCGCCCCTCGATCGCGGCGGCCGGCCTCGATCCCGACAACCTGCCGGTGCGCGGCAAGATCGACATCTCGAAGGACATCAACGCCGCCGAGCGGGACCGGCCGGATGCCAGGCGCTGGAAGGACATCTGGAGTGCCGGCCACTCGGTTTCCGGGGTTCGCGACATCCCCTCGGTGGCGGCGCTGGTGGAGCGCACCGCCGCCGAGTACGACGCGACATGCCTCTCAATGAAGCGCGTATAGCCCGCTGGCGACGCGGAATTCGGCCGGCTTGATCAGCTGCGCGTTGGCGACGGTCACCTTGTGCAGCTTGCCGTCGAGGTTGCGCTCCCAGAAATCGAGGAACTTGGTGAGGACCGGGAAACGGGGCGCCAAGTCCAAATTCTGCCAGACAAAACTCTGCAGGACGTGCTTGTGATCCGGCATCCAGTAAAGAATTTCGGCGGTCGTGATGCGGTAATCCTTGAGCTGCGCAACGAAACTGCTGTCCATCCTAGCCTCTCCTTGACTTGGTGCGGCTGCGGGAATAGTCACGCAACCTCGCCTGGAAATCAGCAAAAATCGTTCCATATCAAATACTTAGCAGCAGTCCTCGTCGATTGCTGCCAGTGCGAAGCGACTTCGGGAACCTTTTGCGAGCCGCCTTGACTCATGCCGGTGACGACCCTAAATCCCCTGCGCCATTGGCACTCACTGTCCGAGAGTGCTGACAGCACCGTATTCGCCGCAGCCGTCAGGTTGCGCAGGGTCAACAGTCCACTGGAGGAAGAACCATGAAGTTCCGTCCGCTTCACGACCGAGTCGTGGTCAAGCGCGTAGAAGAAGAAGGCAAGACCAAGGGCGGGATCATCATTCCCGACACCGCCAAGGAAAAGCCGATGGAAGGCGAGATCGTCGCCGTCGGTCCGGGCGCCCGTGACGAGAAGGGCAACCTGGTTGCGCTCGACGTCAAGAAGGGCGACCGCGTCCTGTTCGGCAAGTGGTCGGGCACCGAGATCAAGATCGACGGCCAGGATCTCCTGATCATGAAGGAATCCGACATCATGGGCATCATCGAAGCCTCGGCCTCGATGAAGAAGGCCGCCTAAGGCGCCGCTTCGCACCCAAATCAATCACAACATTCGAGAGGAATAGAAAATGGCAGCCAAGGAAGTCCGTTTTAGCGCCGATGCCCGCCAGCGCATGCTGCGCGGCGTCGACATTCTCGCCGACGCGGTGAAGGTCACGCTCGGCCCGAAGGGCCGTAACGTCGTCATCGACAAGTCGTTCGGCGCGCCGCGCATCACCAAGGACGGCGTCACCGTCGCCAAGGAGATCGAGCTCTCCGACAAGTTCGAGAACATGGGCGCCCAGATGGTGCGCGAAGTGGCCTCGAAGACCAACGACATCGCCGGCGACGGCACGACGACGGCGACCGTTCTCGCCCAGGCGATCGTGCGCGAGGGCGTGAAGTCGGTCGCGGCCGGCATGAACCCGATGGACCTCAAGCGCGGCATCGACCTCGCGGTAGACGCGGCCGTCGAGGACATCAAGGCGCGCGCCAAGAAGATCACGGGCACGGACGAAGTCGCCCAGGTCGGCACCATCTCGGCCAACGGCGACAAGTCGATCGGCAAGATGATCGCCGAAGCCATGAAGAAGGTCGGCAACGAGGGCGTCATCACGGTGGAAGAGGCCAAGAGCCTGGACACTGAGCTGGACGTCGTCGAGGGCATGCAGTTCGACCGCGGCTATCTCTCGCCGTACTTCATCACGAACGCCGACAAGATGATCGCCGAGCTCGACTCGCCGTACATCCTGCTGTTCGAGAAGAAGCTGTCGGGCCTGCAGGCGATGCTGCCGGTGCTCGAGGCGGTCGTGCAGTCGGGTAAGCCGCTGCTGATCATCGCCGAGGACGTCGAGGGCGAGGCCCTGGCGACCCTGGTCGTGAACAAGCTGCGTGGCGGCCTGAAGATCGCCGCCGTCAAGGCGCCGGGCTTCGGTGATCGTCGCAAGGCGATGCTCGAGGACATGGCGATCCTGACCGGCGGTCAGCTGATCTCCGAGGACCTCGGCATCAAGCTCGAGAACGTCACGCTCGACATGCTCGGCAAGGCCAAGAAGGTCATCGTCGAGAAGGAAAACACCACGATCGTCGACGGCTCGGGCAAGAAGGCGGACCTCCAGGCCCGCATCAGCCAGATCCGCGCGCAGATCGAGGAGACCACTTCGGACTACGACCGCGAGAAGCTCCAGGAGCGCCTGGCCAAGCTCGCCGGCGGTGTTGCGATCATCAAGGTCGGCGGCGCCACCGAAGTCGAAGTGAAGGAGAAGAAGGACCGCGTTGACGACGCCATGCACGCCACCAAGGCTGCGGTGGAAGAGGGTGTCGTCGCCGGCGGCGGTTCGGCCCTGCTCTACGCGATCCGCGCGCTGGACAAGGTCCGCACCTCCAACGACGACCAGAAGGTCGGCATCGAGATCGTGCGTCGTGCGCTGCAGGCGCCCGTCCGCCAGATCGCCGAGAACGCCGGCTACGACGGCGCCGTCGTCGCGGGCAAGATGCTCGAGCAGAAGGACACGAACTTCGGCTTCGACGCCCAGAAGGGCGACTATGTCGACATGATCAAGTCCGGCATCATCGACCCGGTCAAGGTCGTCCGTACCGCCCTTCAGGACGCCGCCTCGGTGGCCGGCCTGCTGGTCACGACGGAAGCCATGATCGCCGAGAAGCCGGAGAAGAAGGCCCCGATGATGCCGCCGGGTGGCGACGGCGGCATGGGCGGCATGGACTTCTAAGTCCATTCTTCTCAAGGAATGTGGAAGGGCCGGGGAGCGATCCCCGGCCTTTCTCATTGGAGCGCGCCACTCCAGTGGCGCATCATGAGCGCCACTGGAGTGGCGCGCTCCCATGAGCCTGAATTATCCGACATCGATCAAGGGCGTCGTGCTGCATCAGGGCCGCGTGCTGCTGCTCCTGAACGAGCGCGGTGAATGGGATCTCCCCGGCGGGCGGCCCGATCCGGGCGAGGATCATCGTGCAGCACTTGTCCGTGAGGTGCAGGAAGAGACCGGGCTGACCGTCGAGGTCGGTGCGCCCGTCGACGAGCATCTGTTTGAGGTGTTGCCGCAGCGCTTCGTGCGCATCGTCGCCTATGCCTGCACGCTCGCGACCGAGGGCACCATTGCCCTCAGTCATGAGCATCACGAAGCAAGCTGGGTCGGACTCGACGAACTCGGCGAACGGATTGCCGGCCGTGTGCTCCCCGCAGGCTATCTTGGCGCGATCCGCCAGGCCGCCTGCCAGCCTCTGTCGCCATAGAAGCGGCTGGTCTCGACCTTCAGGAAGCGGTCGTGCGCACCGGCCGCGCCGAGCCACAATTCGTTCCAGCCGTCGAAGCCGGCCAGCGGGGCGGCGAGCTGCAGTTCGCGCGCGAGCTTCCAGCCCTCCATCCGAACGACCACCGCGCCGTCCTTCTCCTCGGTTGTGACCTCCTCGCCCTCGGCGGCGAGGATCGCGGTCAACCAGCGTGCGAATAGGCGCGCGCTCTCGAGATCGCCCGTCTCGACGTCGGTCGGCAGATCGAGTTCGCGCGCCGTCTCCTCGTGGAACTGCAGCCCCACCAGGCGCGCGACTCGGCCCATCTCGGTCGCTGCATCCTTCGGGCCGAGCTGGTCCTGCAGGACCGGCAGCATGGTCTGCACGTAGCCCATCGCGTAGGAGCGGAAGGTGCGCAGGCGGCGCTCCTCGGGCCAGTTGGCCGTCTCCAGCTTCGGCTGCGTCTTCCAGTCGATGCGCGGCATCTCCTCGTCGTAGGCGAAGCGCACGCGCTCCTCCTCCTTCAGCGGGCGGCCGTAATCGTAATAGTAGCCTTCGAGGCCGGGCTTGCCGTCGACCGTCATGCCGGTGCAGACGAAGCCGAGGCCCGGGTTCTTCAGCGAGATGCCGTTGTGGCCGTGCCAGCCGTGCAGGAAGGCCGCCGATACTTCATGCGGCACGGCGGCGATGGCGGTGCCTTTCCACATCCAGCGCGGCGGCGGATAGCGCACCCACGCCTTGGTGTCGCTCTCGCGCAGGTAGCCGGTCTTCACGCCGCCCAGCGCGTTGGAGTGATAGTGGTAGAGCGCGCAGGCCGGCGCGTGCTTCTCGCCATCGATGCCGAGCTTCTGCAGGCCGGGCAGGAACTTCTCGAGATGCTGCCGGCGGAAATGGCGGAAGACGTATTCACGCGCGGTGTCGCTGCCGCGTCGCGACACGAGGCTGATGACCAGGCCGGTCATCAGCGCGTTGTAGAGCGTGCCGACCGCCCTGTAGGCGGCTGCTTCAGCCATTGTGGCCGTCGATCAGGATCGCCTTGGAGTGGCCGGCCTTGAGGCGCATCGCGAGCACGGGCTTGTACTCTTCCGAATGGTAGAAGCGCTCGGCCTTGGCGCGGTCGGGGAACTCCAGCACGACGACGCGCGCCGGCGTCCAGCCGCCTTCGAGGCTCGTGCAGTTGCCGCCGCGCACGATGAACTTGCCGCCGAACTTGGAGACGAGACCGGGCGTGTGCTTACGGTACTCCGCCATCAGCTCCTCGTCCCTGGTGTCGATCTCGACGATGATATAGGCCGTCATTTCTTCCTCCCTTGTCAGCCGGTTTCCATGGGCAGGGCCGGGTCGTTGGCCCATTCCTGCATGGAATTGTCGTACACCGAGACGTTCCTGTGACCCAAGAGGGCCGTCAGCACGAAAGCGTCGAGCGTGGCCGCTATGCCGCCGCCGCAATAGACCAGCACGCGCTTGTCCGGTGCCGCTCCGACGCCTTCGAAGGCCGCGCGCAGGTCGGCGATCGGCTTCAGTGCCTTGTCCGGCCCGAACAGGCTGGCGGCCGGCACGCAGGACGAGCCCGCGATGCGGCCGGGACGGCCATAGACCACGCCGCCCGCGCCGTTGTGCTGGTCGTGGCTGAGTGCATTGAGGGTCAGGGTCGAGGCATCGCCGATCGCGCTCTTGATCCTGTCCTTGTCGACGAAGATCTCGGGACGGCCGCGCAGCGACAGGGTCGCCGGCGGATGCGTCGCAGGTTCGGTCGAGAGCGGGCGACCTTCCGCTTTCCATTTGTCGAGGCCGCCATCGAGGATCGCCACCTCGTCAAAGCCGACGGCGCGCAACATCCACCAGATGCGGCTCGCCCACACGGGCGAGGCATGGCTGTAGAGGACGACGAAGGTGCCATGGCCCACGCCCTTTGCCGCGAAGGCCTTCGTGAGGTCCTCCAGAGACGGAAGAGTGAAGCGCAGCTTCGATGTCTTGTCGGAGAGGTCGGCCTGGAGGTCGAGATAGGCCGCGCCCGGAATGTGGCCCTCGTCGTAGTTGGCGCGACCGCTCTCGGCGATGTAGCGCCCGTCGGGTCCGGGCTTGAGATAGGTGGTGCAGTCGAACACGCGCAGCGCGGGGGCGCCGAGCTGGCGTGCGAGGTCTTCTGTCGTGATCAGGTTGGCCGAATGGGCCATGTCGCTCTCCCGGGGTTGGGGAGAGCGGAGACTAGCGCGGTTCTCGCGAGAGGCGCGTTAAATCGTCTTCGACGGCAGCGGCGGAACGCTGACCGGGCCGGAGGACGGTGCGGCGGCGGTCGGAGCGGCCGGCGCATTGAGCTGGCCGACGTCGGGCGACTTCGGAGCGGCGGGCGTCGCCGACGACTTCTTGGTCTTCTTCGCCGGCTGCGCCTTGGCGACCTGGACTTTCTTCAGGCAGGCGCTGCGCTGCGAGCTGCTCTTGATCTTGTTGCAGGACGCGGCGGAAGTGCCGGCCTTGGGCTTCGCCGTCGTCGACGGCGTGGGGGCGGGCATCGTCTCGTCCTGCGCGAAGGACGGAGCGGCAAAGGCGACAGCCGCCAGGGCGGCCATGCTGGCGATCAAAAGACGCATGATTATCTCCCGGGCCGCTTGCGGTGAGGGGACGGGCGCGGCCTCGCTATATCCTTAAAATGCTATGTGATTTGTGCTGTTTATGTCAAATTCTTAATAGATTAGACCAACTGCAATCGGAAGCCCGTGCAGGCCATCCTCAACGTCGCCTTTCCGATCTTCGGCGTCATCCTGGCAGGCTATCTGGCCGGCCGCTGGCGGATCCTGGGGCCCGAGGCGACCACGGCGCTGAATGCCTTCGTGAGCTATTTCGCCCTGCCGGTGCTGTTCTTCGGGACGCTGGCGCGGACGCCGGTCGCCGCCGTGCTCGATCCGGCCCTGATGACCGGCTTCACCATCGCCGTGGTCGCGACCTTCATCGTCGGCATGGTGACGACGCGCCTGGTTTCGCAAGGCGGCCTCGCCGCGATGAGCCTGCAGGGCATCGCCGCCTCCTGGGGGAATGTCGGCTACATGGGCGTGCCGCTTTGCCTTGCGGCTTTCGGCGAGCAGGGATTGCCGCCCGCCATGCTGACCGTGATCGTCACCGCCGTCGTCTCGATGGTGTTCGGCGTCATGTTGATCGAACTCGAGGTCGCCGCGGGCCATGGCCCCGTTCGCACCTTCCTGCGGGCCGCCTTCAACGTGGCGCGCAATCCCCTGCCGGTCTCGATCGCCCTGGGCATCGTGGCCTCGTGGATCGGCGTGCCGATCCCGGTGCCGGTCGAGAAGTGGCTCGACCTGATGGGCGCCGCGGCTGCACCCTGCGCGCTGTTCGCCATCGGGTTGTTCCTGTCCGACAAGTCGATCAAGAGCGGGTTGGCCGAAGCGGGGCTCGCGACGCTCATCAAGCTGCTGCTGCAGCCGCTGGCGGCGCTGCTGATCCTGCCGTTCTTCGTGCCGATCGATTCGATCGCCGGCAAGGTGGCGCTGTTGATGGCGTCGCTGCCGACGGCGGCCAACGCTTTCGTGCTGGCCAAGCAGTTCAACATCTCGGTCGAGCAGAACACCGCCTCCGTGCTGCTCACGACGGCCTTCTCGGTCGTCACGGTTTCTGCTTTGCTGGTATGGCTGCGCGTGACCTGACGACGACAAGGGGAGAAAGTCGATGCTCCAGGAATTCAAGAAGTTCGCGATGCGCGGAAACGTCGTGGATCTCGCCATCGGCGTGATCATCGGCGCGGCCTTCAGCAAGATCATCGACTCGCTGGTCGGCGACATCATCATGCCGATCATCGGCCGCATCGCCGGCGGGCTCGACTTCACCAACTACTTCATCGGCCTGACCCCGGCCGCCAGCCAGGCCGCGACCTACGATGCCGCCAAGAAGGCCGGCGCCACCCTGGGCTACGGCACCTTCCTCACGGTCACGGTCAACTTCCTCATCATCGCCTGGGTCCTGTTCATGGTGATCAAGGGCATGAAC
>LSKJ01000083.1 GCA_001557035.1 Rhodospirillaceae bacterium CCH5-H10
GGGTCCCGCCGCGCCGCTGACCATGCACGGCCAGTACATCAAGGATTTCAGCTTCGAGAACCCGCGCGCGCCGCAGAGCCTGATCGAACAGACGCAGCCGCAGCTGACGCTGAACGTGCAGGTGGCCAACCGCCAGTTCGACGCCAAGACCTTCGAGGTGTCGATCACCATCGAGGCCTCCGCGCACACGCCGGAGAAAGAGCCGCTGTTCATGCTCGAGCTGGTCTATGCCGGCACGGTGACCCTGGGCGAGCTGCCGCCGGAAGCCACGGGACCGATGCTGTTCATCGAGACGCCGCGCCTGCTCTTCCCGTTCGCCCGCGCCATCGTGGCCAACGCCACGCGCGAGGCCGGCTTCCCGCCGCTCAACATCGCCCCGGTCGACTTCGTGGCCCTCTATCGCCAGCAGATCGAAGCCAACGGCGGCCAGCCGCCGAGCATCCAGTCCGGCCCGGTCGGCCACGCCTAACTTCTTTGCCTCCCCCGTCACACGGGGGAGGTGGCCGCAGGCCGGAGGGGGTGGGCTTCAGTCGGGGCGTTCTTCGCGTTGCCTTCCCCCTCCCAGCCTCCCCCGTATGACGGGGGAGGAGGAATCAAACCTTGAGCCAGATCGGTTCGTTGATCTTGTTCAGGAATTCCGCATGCGCGGCCAGTTCGGCCGCGCTTGCCGCATGCGGGCGCGGCGGCCGCAGGGTCAGGGCCTGGGTCACCATGCCCTGGACGCCCGCGGCGGCCATCTCCGGCGCGAGGCCGAGATCGCGCTGCCGGCCGCCGCTCAGCTCCAGATAGACTTCCGCCAGCAGCTCCGAATCGAGCAACGCGCCGTGCTTGGTGCGCTTGGTGTTGTCGATACCGAACCGGTCGCACAGCGAGTCGAGGCTGGCGCGCTGGCCTGGGAACTTGCGGCGCGCCATCGAGACGGTGTCGACATAGGCGTTCGTGAGCTTGGGCTTGCCGGCGCGCGCGAGTTCGGCGTTCAGGAAGCCCAGATCGAACTGCGCGTTGTGAATGACCAGCTGGGCATCGCCCAGGAATTCCAGCAGTTCGTCGGCCTTGTCGGCGAACAATGGCTTGTCGGCCAGGAACTCGTCGGAGAGCCCGTGCACCTCCTGCGCCCCGGCCGGCATCGGCATCTCGGGATTGAGGTAGAGCTGCAGCGAGCGGCCGGTGGCCACGAGGTTGACCAGCTCGATGCAGCCGATCTCGACCACGCGGTTGCCGGCGAGAGGATCGAGGCCCGTGGTCTCGGTATCGAGGACGACTTCACGCATCCCGATCTTCTAGCGCAGTTGGCTGCCTACTTGCGACGCGCGCGGGCGAGCCGGGCTGTGAATTTCTCCCGCCACGGATTGGACGGCCAGAAATTGCCGCGCAGGCCGCGCAACTCGGCGACGGCCTTGCCGAGCGCGGCCCGCGTCGGCGCGAGGCCCATGCCGGTCGGGATCACGATGCTGGCCTTGCGGCGCTTGAGCGCGTCCGGCACCTGCTGGCGCAGGATGCCTTCGAACTTCTCGACGGTCATGCCTGGACGGGCCAGGACGCGGCGACGCTGCAGGAAGGCCGGCGCACTCACCACCAAAGTGGCATCGACGCGCCGGTCGCCCATACCCTCGAACAGCAGCGGGATGTCGAGCACGACCAGCTTCTCGCCCGCCAGCGCCGCCCGCCTCAGGAAGGCGCGCTGCATGCGTTGAACCAGCGGATGCACGATCGCTTCCAGCCGGCGCAGCGCTTCCTTGTTGCCGAAGACGCGCGCCCCCAGCGCCTGACGGTCGAGCACGCCCGCCTTCACCACGCCGGGAAACGCCGCCTCGATACCGGGCAGCGCCGCGCCGCCCGGTGCCTGCAGCGCATGGACGGCGGCATCGGCGTCGTACACGGGCACGCCCATCTCCCGCAGCATTGTCGCTGCGGTCGACTTGCCCATGCCGATCGACCCGGTCAGTCCGACGATCACCATTCAGAGTCTTTCCGTCTCAAGGCGCCCGACCCACCTCATCCTGAGGAGGCAGCGCAGCGGCCGTCTCGAAGGATGGGCAACGGACGTGGTGCTCGTGCCCACCCTTCGAGACGCGCTCCTTCCGGAGCGCTCCTCAGGGTGAGGCATTGTTGGGCCTAAGGAACCAGGACGGTCTGGCCCGTGGTCTTGCGGCTCTCCAGGTCGATGTGCGCCTGCGCGGCCTCGGCCAGCGGGTAGTGCTGGTCGATCGAGATCTTGACCTTGCCGCTCTTCACCATCTTGAACAGCGAACGGGCGCTGGCTTCGAGGTCGGCGCGCGTGGCGGTGTAGGCGCCGAGGCTGGGGCGGGTGACGTAGAGCGAGCCCTTGGCGTTGAGGATGCCGATCGGAATCGGCGCAACGGCGCCCGAGGCGTTGCCGAACGAGACCATCAGGCCGCGCGGCTGCAGGCAGTCGAGCGAGGCCGCCCAGGTGTCCTTGCCGACGCCATCGAACACGACCGGCACGCCCTTGTTCTTGGTGATCTTCTTCACCTCGGCCACGATGTCCTGCCTGGTGTAGTCGATCACCCACTTGTAGCCGTTCTTCTTGGCCAGCGCGGCCTTCTCCGGCGACGAGGTCGTGCCGATCACCTTGTAGCCGCGCGCCTTGGCCCACTGGCCGAACAGCAGGCCGACGCCGCCGGCGGCGGCATGGAACAGGATCGTGTCGCCCTTCTTCAGCCAGGCCTTGGCGGTGCGGTCGACCAGGTACTCCGTGGTCATGCCCTTCAGCATGATCGCGGCCGCCTGCTCGTCGCTCACGCCGCTCGGCACCTTCACGAGCTGGTCGACGCCCATCACGCGCTCCTGGCAGTAGGCGCCCAGCACGCCGCAATAGGCGACACGGTCGCCCTTCTTGAAGCCCTTCACGCGCGGGCCGACCTCGACGATCACGCCCGCCGCCTCGCGGCCGACCGCGTTCGGCATCGGCGTCTGATAGAGACCGGAACGGGTATAGACGTCGATGAAGTTCAGACCGATCGCGGTGTGACGCAGCTTGACCTGGCCGGGACCGGGCTTGCCGACCTCGACGTCCTCGAACTTCATCTTCTCCGGGCCGCCGTTTTCGTGAATCAGGATGGACTTGGACATTCGAAATTTCTCCCCTTGCAGCGGCGACCGAGGAACGTCGCCTGCTTGCGGGCGTCGAGTATAGTGACCGGCCTTTCAGGCGCCAGCCCGGCGCAGTCTTCTCCCGGAGAGTTTATGCCCAGGAAGCTCCTCATCGGACGCCGCGGCCTTCTCGCCGCCTCCACCAGCGCGGTCCTGGCAAGCCCGGCCATCGTCCGCGCGCAGCAAGTCCTCAAGAGCAGCAAGGCTTCCTACAGCCTGAGGATGCTCACCCTCGACCTCGAGCAGCCCTGGGGCATGGCCTTCCTGCCCGACGGCCGGATGCTGATCACGGAGCGGCCGGGCCGCTTGCGCCTCTTCGCCAACGGACGGCTCGAACGGGCACCGGTCGGCGGCCTGCCCAAGGTCTATGCGCGCGGCCAGGGCGGCCTGCTCGACGTCTGCCTGCATCCTGACTTCGCCCGCAATTCCCAGCTCTATCTCACCTATTCCGGCGAGGGCGAGGGCGGTGCCGCGACGGTGCTGGCCCGGGCGGAGTTCCGCAACAATGCGCTGGTCGGCGTGCAGCGCATCTTCGAGGCGCTGCCGCGAACCTCCGGCGGCCTGCATTTCGGCTCGCGCATCGTGTTCGACAAGGCCGGCCTGCTCTACGTCACCTGCGGCGAGCGCTACCAGATGCAGCGGGCACAGAACCTCGCCGATCTCGGCGGCAAGGTCGTGCGGCTGCGCGACGACGGCTCGATCCCACCCGACAATCCCTTCGTCGGCCGCGCCGGCGCACGGCCCGAGATCTTCACCTGGGGCCATCGCAATCCGCAGGGCATGGCGATGAATCCCGCCACCGGCCGGATCTGGCTGGTCGAGCACGGGCCGCGCGGCGGCGACGAACTGAACCTGCTGAAGGCCGGCGCCAACTACGGCTGGCCTCTGGCCACCCATGGCATCGACTACAGCGGTTCGACGATCAGCCCGAACAAGAGTCTTCCGGGCATGGAAGATCCGGTGCGCTTCTGGGTGCCGTCGATTTCGCCGAGCGGGCTCGCCTTCTATGACGGCGACCGCTTCCCCGGCTGGAGGGGCTCGGTCTTCACCGGCGCCCTCTCGGACAATGCGCTGCACCGCATCGAACTCGACGGCGACCGTTTCGTCGGCGAAGAGCGGTTGCTCGTCGACGTTCTTCCCTATATCCGCGACGTTCGGCAGGGGCCCGATGGGCTCATCTACCTCGTCACTCACACCGACAGTGGCGGCCTCTATCGCCTGGAGCCTGCGTAACGCCATGCTGATCCTCGCCTCCGCCAGCCATTCGCGCCGGCAGATGCTGCAGAATGCCGGCCTCGATTTCACGGTCGAAACCTCCGGTGTCGACGAGGACGAGGTGAAGCTGAGCCTGTCGGCGGAGAAGGCCACGCCGCGGGACATCGCCGAGACGCTGGCCGAACTGAAGGCACAGCGCGTCTCCAAGCGAAACCCCGACGCGATGGTGATCGGCGCGGATTCGACCCTGGCCTGCAACGGCCGGCTGTTCGACAAGCCGACGACGATGGCGGCGGCGCGAACGCAGCTACAAGCGCTGGGCGGCCGGACGCACGAGCTTCATTCCTCGGTCGTCGTCGCCCGGGGCGGCCTACGGCTGTGGCACAGCAACGAGCATGCGCGCCTCACCATGCGCACGTTCGACGATGCCTTCCTCGACGCCTATCTCGCGCGGGCCGGAGACGCAGTCCTCACGTCGGTCGGCGCCTACCAGCTCGAAGGCGTGGGGGCGCACCTTTTCACGAAGGTCGAGGGCGATTACTTCACCATCCTCGGCCTGCCGCTGCTGCCGCTGCTCTCGTTCCTCGCCGGACATGGCATCGGCCTGGAGAAAGCCGCATGAGCGCATACGACACGCTTCTCGCCGAAGCCGCCGGCCGCCCCTTCGCCGCCATCGTCGGCTGGCCGGTCGAACACTCGCGCTCGCCGGCATTACATGGCTACTGGCTGAAGCAGCATCGCATCGACGCTCATTACGGCCGCCTCCCGGTGCAGCCGAACCCGGCCGCGCTCCAGGAGCTGGTGGCCTTCCTGCGCGCGACGCCCAACGCGCGCGGCTGCAATCTCACGCTGCCGCACAAGATCGAGATCATGCCGTTTCTCAACCGCATCGATCCCGTCGCGCGGCGGATCGGCGCGGTGAACACAGTGGTGAAACATGCCGACGGCACGCTCGAAGGCCGCAACACCGACGGGTTCGGCTTCCTCGAAGCCCTGAGATACAACGCCCCGCACTGGCTGGCCGACACCGGTCCGGTGGTCGTGCTCGGCGCCGGTGGCGCCGCGCGGGCCGTCGTCGCCAGCCTGATCGATGCCGGCGTGCCGGAACTGCGACTGACGAACCGTACGCGCCAGACCGCGGTCGATCTCGGTGTCGCCTTCACCCCATCGGGCGGCCAACGCATCGTCGTCGGCTCGTGGGACGAGCGGGCGGAACTGCTGAAAGGTGCGACCCTGCTGGTCAACACGACCTCGCTCGGCATGAAGGACCAGCCCGGTCTCGACATCGACCTCGCAAAACTGCCGCGCGAGGCGGTGGTGTACGACATCGTCTACGTGCCGCTGGAGACTTACCTGCTGGCAGCCGCGCGTTCGCGCGGCAATCGCTGCGTCGACGGGCTCGGCATGCTGCTGCATCAGGGCCGGCCGGGCTTCGAGGCCTGGTTCGGGCCGAAGGTCGACGTCACCGTGGAGCAGCGCCGCGCCGTCGCGGCCGATCTCGGGGCATGACCATGGAGAGCGATCCGCCGGAGGGCTTCAAGCCGCTCTTCCGCACCAGCCCGTTCCTCGACCATAACGGGCCGTTCTTCTATCGCGAGAACGGCGACGGCACCTTCGTCGTCGGCCTGCGCATCCAGCCCAAGCACGCCAACGCACGCGGCGTGGCGCATGGCGGCATCCTCATGACCCTGTGCGACATCTCCCTCGGCTATCGCACGACGCGCAGCCAGACGCCCTCGCCGCTGATCGTCACCGCCAGCGTTAAGACCGACTTCGCCGGTTCCGCGAAGATCGGCGACTGGGTCGAGGCCCATGTCGACGTCCACAAGGTCGGCGGGCGTCTCGCCTTTGCCAACTGCTACCTCCTGGTCGGCGAGGAGCGCATCGTGCATGCGAGCGCGGTGTTCGCGCGGACGGGCGATCGCACTTGAAGCTCGTCTTCACGGCGTTCCTGCCGTTTGCGCTGGGCTATTTCCTGAGCTTCCTGTTCCGCTCGCTGAACGCCGTGGTGGCGCCGGCGCTGCGCTCCGAGCTCGGCCTCGACGATGCGGCCATCGGCATCGTGACCTCGATGTATCTGGCGACCTTCGTGCTCGCCCAGTTGCCGGCCGGCGTGGCGCTCGACCGGTTCGGGCCGCGCCGCGTGGCACCGGTCATGCTGCTGGTCACGGCGCTGGGAGCCGCCGTCTTCGCGCTGGGACATGACGTCGTCACGCTGGGTATCGGCCGCGCCCTGATCGGGCTCGGCCTTTCGGTCGCCCTGATGTGCGGCTTCAAGGCCAACGTCCTCTACTGGCCGATCGGCCGGCTGCCGCTGGTCAACGCCGTCATGATGACGTTCGGCGGACTGGGCGCCGCCATGGCGACACGGCCGGCGCAGTGGCTGCTGGTCGACTTCGACTGGCGACAGGTCTTCCTGGGCCTAGCCGGCATCACGGTCGCGGTGGCGCTCTACCAGCTCCTTGCCGCACCCGCCTACGAACGCGGCGGCAAGGGCCGGTTGTCGGACGAGTTGCGCGGCCTGATGGGTGTCCTGCGGGCGCCGCTCTTCTGGCGCGCCGGCCTCGCGCCCACCTTCTCGCTGGGCGTCTGGATCTGTTACACCAGCTTCTGGGCCGCGGGCTGGCTGCGCGACGTGGCGCATCTCGACGAGCCATCGGTGGGCATCGCGCTGTTCGCCCTCTCCATCGCCATCGTGCCGGGCTACTTCTTCAGCGGCATGATCGTCGACCTGCTGCACAGGCGCGGCGTGCGCGGCGGCCGCGTGCTGCTGGTCTACGGGTTGCTGTTCCTCGCCATCCACGTGCCGATTGCGCTCAACGTCACGGCGTTCCCGAAGGTCCTGTGGTTCGCCTATGTGATGTTCGGCGGCACGTCCGTGGTGTGCTACGCCCTGATCACCCGCGCCTTCGCGCCCGAACTCGCCGGCCGGGTGAACACCACGCTCAATCTCATCTGCATGTTGATCGCCTTCGTGGTGCAGGCGGCGATCGGCCCGGCACTGGCCTGGATGGAGACGACGCACGGGCTGGCACGCGCCGAGGCGTATCAGGTGGTGACCGTGGCGCTGCTGGCGATCCAGGCCGTGGCCTGGGCGTGGTTTGCCATGAGCCGGGACGCTCGGGATCTGCCGTAGATAAGCGAAGAGCGCCGGCAAGCGGCGCTCTTTGAATTCTTATCTGTTCTGGACCGTGTGGGCTCTCGCGCTTGAATACAAGCGCTGCCGCCCACCCGCGCCTCTGAAGGCGCGCTACTGATTCATCGATCCGAAGAAATCCTGGTTGGTCTTCGAGGTGCGCAGCTTGTCGAGCAGGAACTCGATCGCATCGACCGCGCCCATCGGCATGAGGATGCGGCGCAGGACCCACATCTTCGACAGCGTCGCGCGGTCGACCAGCAGCTCTTCCTTGCGGGTGCCCGACTTGGTGATGTCGATCGCGGGGAAGGTGCGCTTGTCGGAGACCTTGCGGTCGAGGATGATTTCCGAGTTACCGGTGCCCTTGAACTCCTCGAAGATCACTTCGTCCATGCGGCTGCCGGTGTCAATCAGGGCGGTCGCGATGATGGTGAGCGAGCCGCCTTCCTCGACGTTGCGGGCCGCGCCGAAGAAGCGCTTCGGGCGCTGCAGCGCGTTGGCGTCGACACCGCCGGTCAGCACCTTGCCGGAGCTCGGCACGACGGTGTTGTAGGCGCGACCCAGCCTCGTGATGGAATCCAGCAGGATCACCACGTCCTTCTTGTGCTCGACCAGGCGCTTGGCCTTTTCGATCACCATTTCGGCGACGGCGACGTGGCGGCTGGCCGGTTCGTCGAAGGTCGAACTCACGACCTCGCCCTTCACGGTGCGCTGCATGTCGGTCACTTCCTCGGGGCGCTCGTCGACGAGCAGCACCATGAGGAAGACCTCGGGATTGTTGGCGGTGATGGCGTGCGCGATGTTCTGCAGCAGCACCGTCTTGCCGGTACGCGGCGGCGACACGATCAGGGCGCGCTGGCCCTTGCCGATCGGCGCGATCAGGTCGATCACGCGGGTCGAGATGTCGAGCTGCTGCTGCGGCGTCGTGCCGGCCTTCTTGGTCAGGGTGCCGGTGCGGCGCGTGCCGACGCGGCCCGACGAGGTCGCCTTCGAACCGCCGACGGCTTCCTCGGTGATGGCCGGCGCCATGGCGGCGGCGCCGCCGTCGAGTTCCAGCTTCAGCTTCTCGTCGGGATAGAGCGGCGTCAGCGAATCGAAGTTGATGCGATGGCGCAGCGCATCCGGGTCGTCGAAGTTGATCTTGTTGATCTGCACCATGGCGAAGTAGCGCTCGCCGTCCTTGGGCGCGCGGATCTCGCCTTCGACCGTGTCGCCGGTGCGCAGGCCGAACTTACGGACCTGCTGGGGGCTGACATAGATGTCGTCGGCGCCGGGCAGGTAGTTGGCTTCCATCGAGCGCAGGTAGCCGAAGCCGTCGGGGATCACCTCGATGGTGCCGACGCCGAAGATCGCCTGGTCGGCGGCGGCGATCTTCTGGAGGATGGCGAACATCAACTCCTGGCGGCGCATCATCGCCGCACCTTCCACGCCCTGCTCTTCGGCAAAGGCCAGGAGTTCGGGGGGCTTCTTCTTCTTGAGGTCCTGGAGGTTCATTGAATCTTCGATCTGGTGGGGAAATGACGCACGCGCTGGCAACGACCGGGCGGCCGAGCCTTTGAAAAACAGCGCTGTGTCGTACGGGTGGGCCTCGTCGAGTTACCGCCGGGGAGACGATTCCAGAGGCCCTGAGAGGACTTTATATAAGGATAAAGCCCTATCCTGTCAAAGCTGCCGGCACTACGGCGCCGTCGGCGCCCGCCGCGACAGGATCCAGAAACTGAGGCCGGCCAGGACGGCGAGCAGCGCTGCCATCGCCAGCAACGTCAGCCGGTAGCTCTCCAGATAGGCGACGGTGCCGTTCTCGACCACCTCGTGCACCAGGCGGGCATCGAAGCCGGCTGCACTATGGGTCTGCACCCAGGTGCGCAGGATGCCGATCGCCTGTGCCTGTTCGGCCGGGGATGCACCGGCCGCACTCAGCCGCTCGCGCAGCAGCGGCGAGAACATGCCGTAGAGCAGCGAGGAGCTCAGTGCGAGGCCGAGCGCATAGCCGAACTGGCCGAAGGCGGTGCGTGACGAGCCGATCGCGCCGACCAGCGCCGGCGGCGCCTTGGCAACGAAGGCGTTGGCCGCCGGCGTCTGGGCCAGCATGACGGCGACACCCGCGACGACCAGTGGCCCGACAAAGAGCCAGTAGGGCGTCGTGCGGCCGGCTAAGGCCAGCACCGCCAGCATGGCGGCCAGCGCCAGCAGGCCGGACACAACCAGCCGGCGCATCGGCACGCCGCGCGCGACCAGCGCGCCGACCCAGGCAGCGCTGGCGATGCAGGCAAGGATGATCGGCAGTTCGCCCAGGCTGACCTCGAGCGGCGTGTAGCGATAGACGTACTGCCAGAGCAGCGAGAGCTGCAGGCCGATCACGGCGATCGCCGCGTTGAAGCCGATGCTGGTCACCGCGCCGGCCAGAAGCTGCGGATCGCCGAAGATGCGGATCGGGAAGGCCGGCTGCGGATGGCGCGCTTCCCACAACGCGAAGGCCGCCAGCACGACGAGGCCGCCGAGCAGCGGCAGCAACACCTTGGCCTGGCCCCAACCGGCGGAAGCGGCGTTGCTGATTCCGTACAGCGTGGCGACCAGACCGATCGCCACCAGCGCCAGGCCGATCGCATCGAAGTCGCCAGACCGGGACTCGCGCGCTTCCGGAACGGTCTTCCAGCACCAGGCAAGTGCCAGCAGCGCGACGACCGGGCTGAGCAGATAGCCGATGCGCCATTCGAGGCCCGCGAGGTAGCCGCCGATCAGGCTGAGCCCGACCAGACAGGCGGTCTGCAGACCCAGCCATGTCGCGACCGCGCGAGCCAATGCCTGCGGCCCGGATGCGATCGCCGGCAACAGGGCGAAGGACAGGCCGAACGATGCCGCGAAGCCCACACCCGAGATGGCGCGGCCCGCGAGGTAGACCGGCGTGCTGCCGGCGACGGCGCTGATCGCGCCTCCTGCCGCGGCGACCGCGAGGCCGAGCAGCATCACACGCCGGCGGCCGAACCGATCGCCCAGGCTGCCCGTCGTGAGAATGAAGGCGGCGATGCACAGCGTCGCCAGGCTGGCCGCCAGGGCGCGATCGCCGCCACTCATCGCGAGCTGATTGCTGGCGGCCACGACGGCGATGTTGTGAATCACCGGATCGATCTCCATCGGCACCGATGCGCCAACCAGGCCGAGCAGCGCTTTCCAGGAGGGGCCGCTGCCTTCGGCAGATACTTGCCCTGTGGCCGTTTCGCTGCTCCCCGCCATCCGATCGTCCCTCCCCGCGCGCGCAATCTAGAGCAGTTGACCGGCGACTGGAATCGTCGCGCGCGGCCGGTGGCGAGTCCTGAATTTTGACGGCATAAGAGGAGCGCCCTTCGCCTCTCAGCCCGTCGAAAAGGCCCGCTTTCCATGTCGCACGACGCCGTACCGCAACCGCCGCTGAAGCCCCTCATCGGCAATCTCAACGAACTGCGCGGCGGATGTCCGGTGCAGAGCCTGATGGATCTGGCCCGGACCTACGGCCCGTTCTTCAAGCTCACCATCTTCGATCACGACGTCTACGTCGCCAGTTCGCAGGAGCTGGTCAACGAGCTGTGCGACGAGACCCGCTTCGCCAAGCGCGTCCAGGGCGCGCTCAAGGAGATTCGCGCGGTTGCCGGCGACGGGTTGTTCACCGCCTATGGCGACGAACCGAACTGGGGCAAGGCACATCGCCTCCTGATGCCGGCCTTCGGACCGATCGCCATCCGCGGCATGTTCGACAGCATGCTCGACATCGCCGAGCAGATGTTCGTGCGCTGGGAACGCTTCGGACCCAACGCGGTGATCGACGTTCCCGACAACATGACGCGACTGACGCTCGACACGATCGCGCTCTGCGCCTTCGACTACCGCTTCAACAGCTTCTACCAGGACGAGATGCATCCTTTCGTGGCCGCCATGGTGGGCGCGCTGCAGGAGGCGGGCGACCGCACGCGGCGGCCCAAGCTGGTGAGCAGCCTGATGCTGCCCAAGGCCCGCCAGTTCCAGGCCGACAAGGAGCTGCTCGACCAGGTGGCGCGCCAGCTGATCGCCGAGCGCCGCCGCGACCCGAGGGGCAGCGAGAAGCGCGACCTGCTCAACCTCATGCTCGAAGGCGTCGATCCGGTGAGCGGCGAGAAGCTGAGCGACGAGAATATCGGCTATCAGATGATCACCTTCCTGATCGCCGGCCACGAGACGACCAGCGGCCTGTTGTCGTTCGCGACCTATCTGCTGCTCAAGAATCCGGAGGTGATGCAGAAGGCGCGCGCCATCGTCGACGAGGTGCTGGGCGAGGAAATGCCGCGCGTCGAGCATCTGGCGAAGCTGCGCTACATCGAGCAGATCCTGATGGAGAGCCTGCGGGTCTGGCCGACCGCCGCGGTCTTCTCCGTCCGGCCGCTGCAGGACACCATGCTGGCCGGCCGGTATCCGCTGACCACCAAGGATACGGTGATGGTTCTCGAACCGATGCTGCATCGAGATCCCAAGGTGTGGGGCGACGACGTCGAGGCCTTCCGTCCCGAGCGCTTCGCCCCCGAGGCGGCCGCCGAGTTGCCGCCGAATGCCTGGAAGCCGTTCGGCAACGGCGCGCGCGCCTGCATCGGACGGCCCTTCGCCATGCAGGAGGCGCAGCTCGTCCTGACGATGATGCTGCAGCGCTTCGACCTGGTGCTCGACGATCCGTCCTACACGTTGAAGATTCGCGAGACCCTGACGCTGAAGCCGGAAGGCCTGCGCATCCGCGCCCGCGCGCGACGCGGCGCCGCCTCGTTGCGCCGCAGCGCCGTACCCGCCACGCCAACGCGCCCGCTGGCGCCCAAGGCAGCGCCGCGGCGCGCCGACGCCGCCGCGACCAGGCCGCTGCTGGTGCTGTACGGCAGCAACACCGGCTCGTCCGAGGCATTCGCCAACCGAATCGCCGCCGAGGCGCCGGCCCTGGGCTACGCCCCGACGGTCGCGCCGATGGACGACTATGCCGACGACCTGCCCAGGGACGGGACGGTGATCGTCGTCACCGCTTCCTACGAAGGGCAGCCGCCCGACAATGCGCGGTCGTTCGTGGCCGCGATCGAGGCCCTGCCCGATAACGCGCTCGCCGGCATGAAGGTCGCGGTGTTCGGCTGCGGCAACCGGCAATGGGCGCGCACCTACCAGGCGGTGCCGCAGCGCGTCGACCAGGCGCTGGCCAAGGCCGGCGCGCAGCGCATCGTCGCCCGCGGCGAGGCCGATTCAGGCGGCGACTTCTTCGGCGCCTTCGACGAGTGGCTGGCCGGGCTGCAGAAGGAGCTGGGCGGCGGCAGCGGGGCGCCGGCGGCGGCCGGACTGGAAGTCGAGTTCGTCACCGGCGGTCGCGAGAGCACGCTCCGGCTGGGCGACCTGCAGCAGGGCAGCGTCGTCGAAAATCGCGAGCTGGTCGACATGGCCGCGCCCGATGCGCGTTCCAAGCGGCACATCGAGTTCGCCCTGCCAGAGGGCATGAGCTACCGCGCGGGCGATTATCTCGCGGTGCTGGCGCGCAATCCGACGGCGTTGGTCGAGCGTGTGCTGCGACGTCTGGGGCTGAAGGCCGACGCACTGGTCGTGCTGCGCCGCGAATCGGGACCGGCCAGCCTGCCGACCGGCCGGCCGCTGAGCTGCGGCGAGCTTCTCTCCAACTATGTCGAACTGGCGCAGCCGGCGACGCGGGCCCAGGCCGCGGTGCTGGCGGCTGCCATCCAATGCCCGCCGGAACGCACGGAACTCGAGGCGATGATCGCCGACTACGAGAACACGATCCTGGCGAGACGCCACAGCGTCATCGACCTGCTCGACCGCTTCCAGTCCTGCGCTCTGGGCTTCGCCGCCTATCTCGACATGCTGCCGCCGATGCGGGCGCGCCAGTATTCGATCTCCTCCTCGCCGCTCTGGAAGGCCGATCACGCCACCCTGACCGTCGCCGTGGTGGACGCACCGGCCCTCTCGGGCGTCGGCCGTTTCCAGGGGGTCGCCTCCTCCTACCTGGCGCAGCTTCAGCCCGGCGACCGCGTTTCGCTGGCGGTCCGCCCGTCCAACGGCCGCTTCCATCCGCCGGCCGATCCCGCGACGCCGATGATCATGATCTGCGCCGGCTCGGGCCTCGCGCCGTTTCGCGGTTTCCTGCAGGAGCGCGCCGCGCAGAAGCAGGGCGGCATGCAGGTCGGGCCGGCGCTGCTGTTCTTCGGCACCAATCATCCCGAGATCGACTATCTCTATCGTGACGAGCTTCTGGCCTGGCAGCGCGACGGCATCGCCACGGTGATGCCGGCCTTCTCGAACCAGCCGACCGGCGAAGTCGCCTTCGTGCAGCATCGCGTGTGGGCCGAGCGGGCGGAAGTCGGCGCCCTGTTCCGCCAGAATGGCACCGTCTATGTCTGCGGCGACGGCCGCTACATGGCACCCGCCGTGCGCGAGACGCTGACCCGCATCTACCAGGAAGCGTCAGGCGCCAATGCCGAGGATGCCCAGCACTGGTTCGACAAGGTCGAACACGAACACGGGCGCTACGTCTCCGACGTCTTCGCCTGATCGAAGAGCGACTGGCGCTCAGGCCTTTTCTTCGGCCAGCATCTCGGCGTAGCGGAAGATCTCGGTGTGGTCGGCGCCCTTGCCGAGCTTGCCGTCGGCCGCGGTCCAGTACGACACCGCCTGTTCGAGGTGGGGCATCTTGAGCTTGAGATGCCTGGCCACGTCGCCCGCGGTGCGCAGGTCCTTGGCCATCAGCGCCGTCGTGAAGCCCGCCGCGAAGTTGCGCGGCACGACGAACTGCCGGCCCTTGACCTCGGTGGCGTTGCTCTTGCCTGTCGAGGTGTTGAACACATCGACCATCGTGCCGGGGTCGAGGCCGAACGCCTCGCCGACGACCAGCGCCTCGCACATGGCGACGAGGCCGGCGGCCGAGAGATAGTTGTTGAGCGCCTTCAGCGCATGGCCGGCGCCGGCCGGACCGCACAGCGTGATGGTCTTGCCCATGGCGCCGAACACGGGGCGCGCGCGTTCGAGGTCGGCGGCCGCACCGCCCACCATGATGCTGAGCGAGCCGTCGATCGCACGCTTCACGCCGCCCGACACCGGCGCGTCGAGCAGCGCCACGCCGCGCGCCGCGAGGTCGCGCGCCAGCTTCTGCGTGTCGACCGGATTGGACGAACTCATGTCCATGACGACCGCGCCGGCTTCCAGCCCCTCGATCGCGGGATCCTGCCCTTCGAGCACCGCCTGCCGCACGATCTTGCCGTCGGGCAGCATGGTGATCAGCGCCGCGGCGCCCTGAGCCGCGGCCTTCGCCGACGCCGTGGCCAGCGCCGAGGGATGGGCGCCGACGAAATCGGAGACCGCCTTCTGCGAGACGTCGAACACGCGCAGCGTGAAGC
>LSKJ01000828.1 GCA_001557035.1 Rhodospirillaceae bacterium CCH5-H10
AACGACGGTCACGGTGGCGGAGATTCGCGGGCCGGGAGGATGACGAACTGGCCCCTGAGGTTGACGATACCCCCTGCCCTGGTGTCGGGAGAGGCTAGCGACTGGCGCGCAGCAGCTTTCGATAGCCGCCGTCCATCATGGCCACGGCATCAGCGACCAATCGGATCGTCTGACCCCTGACCGATGAGGTCTTCCAAGGAAATCGCCCTACCGCTTCCGGGCCATAGAGCGCCCTTGCCACCTCGCGATAACTTGCACCCTCCAGGTGACCGTCCAACGCACGGATCATGGTTAGAAGCCGTCTGCGGAGAC
>LSKJ01000829.1 GCA_001557035.1 Rhodospirillaceae bacterium CCH5-H10
GCAGGATCGCGGCACTTCTTCCCACCCATACGCGCCGATCCGAGGAGAGCCAGGCGCTGCAGCAATTCTCGACGCCGCTGGCGCTCGGGTTTGTTGCCGCAATCGCGGCTGCGCTCGGTCCGGGCGATCTCGTGCTCGAGCCCTCGGCTGGCACGGGCCTGCTCGCCATCTTCGCCGAGCTCGCGGGCAGCGGACTGGCCCTGAACGAGCTGGCAGAGACCCGCGCGGCCTTGCTCGGGCGGCTGTTTCCGAATGTGGCAACGACACGCTACGACGCGGCTCACATCCACGATCATCTCGACGAAACCGTCCGCCCGAGCGTCGTGCTGATGAATCCGCCGTTTTCGGTCGCGGCGCATGTCGACGGCACCTTCAGCGATGCCGCCCTGCGCCATGTCTCGTCGGCGCTTGCGCGACTCGCCGACGGCGGGCGCCTGGTCGCGATCACCGGCGCCAGCCTTTCGCCGGACCATCCGTCATGGCGCGAGGCCTTCGTCCGCCTCCAGGAACGCGGCCGTATCGTGTTCAGCGCTGCCGTCGATGGTCGCGCTTATGCCCGCCATGGCACCACGGTCGAGACTCGGCTGACGGTCATCGACCGCATACCGGCCGATGATCCGAGGTCGTTTCCGGCGTCACCGGGCATGGCACCCGATGTCGCGACGCTGCTTCAGTGGGTGACGTCCCATGTTCCGTCACGTTTGCCTGTTCATGGCACCGCGCTTCCCGCATCCGCCCCTCCCGTCACGGTCATGTTGCGTCGCAAGCCCGCCGGGCAGCCGCGCGCCGTAACCGGCGTTTCGCTTGAACGAGTGGGTACGGAGCTCGCCTACGAGACCGTCGACTGGAAGCCGGCCGAGGGCGGCAGCCTTACCGAGGCGCTGTACGAAGGATACGAGCTGCAGTCGATCCGGATTG
This sequence comes from Rhodospirillaceae bacterium CCH5-H10, assembly GCA_001557035.1. Lineage (GTDB taxonomy): Bacteria > Pseudomonadota > Alphaproteobacteria > Reyranellales > Reyranellaceae > Reyranella. The sequence goes on from LSKJ01000829.1 coordinate 919, forward strand.
CCGGTGCGCAGTCCCATCCGACACGGCTTGTGCAGTCGGCGG
>LSKJ01000830.1 GCA_001557035.1 Rhodospirillaceae bacterium CCH5-H10
CTGCCCGCCGTCTGTCGACGCCCACGAAGGCCGCGATGGGCGCGGCCGATCCGACGAAGGACAGCATCATGGCGACCTACGACGATTCCGACTTCGAGCCCGTGCACGCCTCATCCCCGACCGATCACGTCCTCACCGAGCTGCAGCTCTTTGGCCACCGTCCCTTCCAGGACGAGCCCGATCCCCGCCCGTTGCCGGAAGGCAACACTATCGCCGGCGCGGTCGTCGACATCTTCGACGCGCTGGTCTCGACCCTCACCGACACCCGTCTCGAACCCGATCTCGAGAACCTGCTGTGGTCGACCGTCAACCTGTTCCATCGCGCCGTCGACCGGATCGAGCGCGAACTCGACGGCAACGAGCAGGCGCAGCGTCGCAGCCAAAAAGAGCAGAACGGCTCGGAGGTCCGCTCGGTCGAGCTGGAGCGTCTCGTCGCCGAGGGCCTGACCTTGATCGAGCGTCGCAATGCCATGGAGCTCTTCCGAGATCAGGCCGCGGAGCGCTTCGAGGTCCACACCGGCTCGACTTGGCGGCCACGCACCGGTTCGATGGTCA
>LSKJ01000831.1 GCA_001557035.1 Rhodospirillaceae bacterium CCH5-H10
GCGGAGGGGGAAGGCGACACATGCGATCCCTCAACCGCCGTCGTCTTGAGTTTGATTTCCAATCGTGAGGGGGCGTGCGGGTGCTCTCCCCCTCCGCTCTGCGGGCACCTCCCCCGTATGACGGGGGAGGAAAGCTCCTTATCGGCTCAGCACCGCCCACAGGAACAGCAGCGTCGCGCCGATGCCGAGCATCGTGCGTTTGACGTGGAGCTTGCCCCAGCGGCGCAGCAGCGTGTGGCTGTCCTCGCCGGCATCGTCGAGCGGGATGGCTTTCAGTTCGTTGTTGACCGGCATGATCATCAGCGCCGTGTAGGCCCAGTTGGCGCCCATCAGGATGGCGCCGACGATGTAGAGTTCGTCGCGGCTCTGCCACCAGGCGGCAAGACCCAGCAGGAAACCCAGGGCGGCCAGCGTGCCCTGCATCATCGTCCCTCGCCTGTAGGCGAACTTCCACTGCTGCAGCTGCGCGCGATCGTCCATTTCGGAGCGCGCCGGATGCTCTGCGAAACTCACGTAGAAGGCCGCACCGGCAAAAAGCGAGGCCGTCACCAGGGCCAGAATTCCGAAGATCATGACATTCCTTTTGTGGTCCGCCGCGGGCAAGATAGGCAGCCGGAAGAGGAGGAGCAAACCGTGGCCACCGAAACGATTCCCGTCATCGATCTCGGGCCCTATCTCGCGGGCGAGCCCGGTGCGATGGACCGAACCGCCAAGGAACTGCGCTTCGCGCTGACCGAGATCGGCTTCTACTTCATCGTGAACCACGGCATCGCGCGGGAGAAGATCGCCCGCATGTTCGCCGAGGTGAAGCGCTTCCACGACCAGCCGGTCGAGAAGAAGCTCGAGCTGAAGCTCGACCAGCACAATACCGGATACCTGCCGATGCGCGGCAACACGCTGCGCACCTCGACCATCCAGACCGGCACCAAGGCCAACCTCAACGAAGCCTTCTTCGTGAAGCGCGAGATGGCGCCGGACCATCCCGACGTGCTGTCGGGCCGCCGCTTCCGCGGACTGAACCGCTGGCCCGACCTGCCCGGCTTCCGCGACACGGTGATCGACTACTGCAACGAGATGGAACGGCTGGTGCAGAAGATGGTGCGGCTCTACGCCCGCGCCCTCGACCTCCCGGCCAACTATTTCGACACCGCCTTCTCCGAGCCGATGTTCTCGATGCGCATGACGCATTATCCGCCGCAGGAAGGGCCGGTCGAGGACGAGTTTGGCCTGGCGCCTCACACCGACACCAGCTTCCTCACCCTGCTCGCGCCCAACGAGGTGCAGGGCTTGTCGATCCGCAGCCAGAGCGGCAGCTGGATCGACATGCCCGCGATCGACAATGCCTATGTCGTGAACGGCGGGCAGATGCTGCAGCGCTACACCAACGATCTCTTCCTGGCGACGCCGCACCGCGCCATCAACAAGACGACCGGCGCGCGCTATGCGCTGCCGTTCTTCTGCGACAGCGGCATCGACTGGCCGGTCGCCGCCGTGCCGACGACGGTCGGGCCCGACAAGCCGCCAAAGTACCCGACCACCTGGTACAGCGACTACATGACCTGGTATCTGAAGCGGAACTACGATGTGCTGAACGAAGCCGCCCCGCAGGCCGCCGAATGAGCGACGAAATCAAATTCGGGCCGGTCGTCCCGAGCCTGCGCATCTTCGACGTCGCCAAGGCCAAGGAATTCTATGTCGATTTCCTGGGCTTCACCTGGGACTGGGAGCATCGCTTCGACGACAACGCCCCGCTCTACGCTCAGGTCTCCCGCGCCGGTGTGATGCTCAATCTCACGGAGCATCATGGCGACGGCGCGCCGGGCACGCACTTCGTCATCCACACCAAGGGGATCGCCGCCTTCCATCGCGAACTCACGGAGAAGAAGTATCGCTACGCGCGCCCCGGCCTCGAAGACCAGCCGTGGGGTGCGCGCACGGTGACCGTCACCGACCCCTTCGCCAACAAGCTTACCTTCAGCGAACCGAACGACTAGACTTCCCGCGTCATCGGCGAAAACGCCGAGGCCCGGGAGGAACATGCGAAAATGAGCAGTGCGACCCTCGCGCGCGTTGAAGCCCACGTCTTCCGCACGCCCATCAAGGAGCCGGTCCGCACCTCCTTCGGCACCATGACCGAACGAGTCGCGGTGTTCGTGCGGGTCGAAGACTCGGATGGCGCGCGCGGCTGGGGCGAGATCTGGTGCAACTTCCCCAATGCGGCCGCCGAGCATCGCGCGCTGTTGTTCGCCGACATCGTGGCGCCCCGGGCCCTGGGCAAGTCGCTCGACGATCCGGTCGGCCTGTGGGGCGAGATCGACCGCGCACTGCATGTACTGCGCGTACAGAGCGGCGATGCCGGCGCGCTCTCCGCCGCCGCCGCCGGCCTCGACCTCGCGATCCACGACCTGCGCGCCCGCAAGCGCGGCCTGCCGTTGTGGCGGGCGCTGGGCGGCACCGACGATTCGCCGCTCCCGATCTATGCATCGGGTCTGAACCCCGGCCGCGCCGCCTACGACACGGTGGGCCGCATGCGCGCGGCCGGCTACCGCGCCTTCAAGATCAAGGTCGGCTTCGGCGAGGAAACCGATATCGGCTCCCTGCAGCCGGTCGCGGCCGAACTCGGGCCGAGCGAGCGCCTGATGGTCGACGTGAACCAGGGCTGGGACCTTCGGACCGCTTGCGCCATGGCGCCGAAGCTCGAGCCGTTCGCGTTGCGCTGGATCGAGGAACCGCTGATGGCCGATCGGCCACTCAGCGAGTGGACTCAGGTTGCGGCGGTCGCGCCGACGACGCTTGCAGGCGGCGAGAACCTGCGCGGCGCCGGTCCGTTCCAGGAGATGATCGACAGCGGCCTGTTCGGCGTGATCCAGCCGGATGCCGCGAAATGGGGTGGGCACTCGGGCTGCCTGCCGGTCGCCCGCGCCGCCCTTGCCGCCGGCCGCACTTATTGCCCGCACTTCCTGGGGGGCGGAATCGGCCTCCTCCATTCGCTGCACCTGCTGGCTGCCGTCCGTGGCCCCGGCCTGCTGGAGGTCGATGCCAACCCCAATCCGCTTCGCGAAGGCATCCTGCAGGATGTTTTTTCGGTCCGTGACGGAGGCGTCAGTCTTCCCGGCGGGCAAGGACTCGGTCTAGAACCGGACATCAAGCCGCTCCTCACCCTAAGAAGCCTTCATATCGAGCGGCACGCGTAAAAGAGGGAATGCCATGCAGGGTTTGATGCAAGACCGTCCGCTGTTGATCTCGCAGATCATCGACTATGCGGCCGCCGCCTATCCGGACGTCGAGATCGTGACGCGCAGCGTCGAGGGTCCGATCCATCGCTACGGCTACAAGGACGCACACAAGCGGGCCAAGCAGCTGGCGGAAGCGCTGCAGGGGCTGGGCATCAAGCTCGGCGACCGGGTCGGCACCATCGCCTGGAACACGTACCGGCATTTCGAGCTCTATTTCGGCATCTCCGGCATCGGCGCCGTGCTGCATACGCTCAACCCGCGCCTGGCGCCCGAGCATGTGGCCTACATCGCCAACCATGCCGAGGACCAGATCATCTTCGTCGACCTGAACCTGGTGCCGGTCGTCGAGGCCGTCTACGACCAGCTCAAGACGGTGAAGCACGTCGTGGTCATGACCGACCGCGCGCACATGCCGACGTCGGCCAAGATCCCGAAGCTGCTCTGCTACGAGGAGCTGATCGCCGACAAGCCCGGCACGCTGACGTGGCCGGAGTTCGACGAGAAGACCGCCTCGTCGCTCTGCTACACATCGGGCACCACCGGCAACCCGAAGGGCGTGCTCTACTCGCACCGCTCGACGATGATCCATTCGATGATGATGTGCTCGGGCCCGGTGCTGGCGCTCGATCCCGACACCACCATCCTGCCCGTCGTGCCGATGTTCCACGCCAACGCCTGGGGCCTGGTCTATGCCGGCCCCTTCTGCGGCACCAAGCTGGTGTTCCCGGGCTTCAAGCTCGACGGCGCCAGCATCTACGAGCTGCTCGACAAGGAACAGGTGACGCTGTCGGCCGGCGTGCCGACCGTGTGGCTGGCGCTGCTCGACTACTGCCAGCAGAACAAGCTCAAGATGAGTTCGGTCAAGCGCACCTTGATCGGCGGCTCGGCCGTGCCCTACGCGATGATCGAGCGCTTCTGGAAGGAGCACGAGGTCGAGGTCGCCCAGGGCTGGGGCATGACCGAGATGAGCCCGCTCGGCACGCTGACCCGCTTCAACCGTGGTGAGCGGAGCCTGCCGGACGCGGAGCGCTTCGCCATCACCGCCAAGCAGGGCCGCCCGGTGTTCGGCTGCGAGATGAAGATCGTAGACGATGCCGGCAACGACCTGCCGCACGACGGCAGCGTCTCCGGCAACATGGTGGTCCGCGGTCCGTGGATCGTGAAGGGCTACATGAAGGGCGACGGCAAGAACCAGTTCGTCGAGGACGACTGGTTCCACACCGGCGACGTCTGCAAGATCGAGAGCGACGGTTCGGTGGTGATCACCGATCGCTCGAAGGACGTGATCAAGTCGGGCGGCGAGTGGATCAGCTCGATCGATCTGGAGAATGCCGCGATGGGCTGCCCTGGCGTCGCCGAGGCGGCGGTGATCGGCGTCGCTCATCCGAAATGGGACGAACGCCCCCTGCTCATCGTCGTCCGCCGCCCGGACGCCACCGTCGAGAAGGGCGACGTCCTCAAGTTCCTCGAAGGCAAGATTGCCAAGTGGTGGATGCCGGACGACGTGCAGTTCATCGACGCGATCCCGCACGGCGCCACTGGCAAGATCCTGAAGACCGCGCTCCGCAAGCAGTTCGAGAGCTACAAGCTCCCGACCGCCTGAGGGCCCGCCTCGCGGGAGTGACGCAGCTCGGCAATCGCCTGGCGCGTCACCTGGAAGGCGCCGACCAGGGCCAGGCCGGACATGATCGCGGCGACGATGTAGTCCGGCCAGCCGCTGCCCGATCCGAACACGCCCGCGGCGGCGGCCAGCACGGCGAGATTGCCGATCGCGTCGTTGCGCGTGCAGATCCACACCGAGCGCATGTTGCTGTCGCCCTCGCGCCAGCGATAGAGCAGCAGCGCCACGCCGAAATTGGCGGCCAGCGCCAGCGCACCGACGATGCCCATCACCGGCGCCGCCGGCACGGTGCCGGCCATCGCGTGGTTGATCGTGGTGATCGCGACCCACAGGCCGAAGGCGCCCATGCTGGCGGCTTTCAGCAGCGACGCACGGGCGCGCCACTGGATCGCCATGCCCAGCACGAACAGGCTGATGCCGTAGTTGCCGGCATCGCCCAGGAAGTCGAGCGAGTCCGCCAGCAACGAGACCGACTGCGCGGCGACGCCGGCACCGATCTCGACCGCGAACATGGTGAGATTCACCGCCAGTGCGATCCACAGGATGCGCTTGTAGGCGGGCGAGGACGCCGCGACATTGGCGTGCTCATGACCATGGTCGTGGCAATGGGCGCTCATCTCAATGCTCCGCTATGTGAGTGACCATGTCCTCGACCATGCGGCGGACATGGAGGTCGTCGGCCTCGTAGTAGACCTGCTTGCCCTGCCGGTCGGCCCGCACCAGGCGCGCCCCCTTCAGAAGCCGCAGGTGATGGCTCACCAACGACACCGAGAGGCCGAGCCGGTCGGCGATGTCGGAGACCGCGAGCGGCGTGCGCAGGCAGGACACCACGATCTTCAGCCGCGTCGGATCGCCCAGCAGCCGGAACAGGTCCGCCAGCGCCACCGCATGGTCGTCGGAGAGGAAGGTCTTCTTTGATCTGGACATTTGAACAACTGTTCAAATGTATGGTTGAACGCAAGGACTGTCAACCCACTGTATTTGTTACGTTATCTCCTCCTGTGGAAGCGCTTCAATAAAGGTGCAGCGCCGCCACGTTGACGATCGCGCCGCCGGCGAGCGCCCATAGGGGGTTGCGCTTCGTCGTGTAGACGAACGCCGCGGTCGCCAGGCTGATCAGGACCGTGACCGCGTCGCGATCCACCGTGCGCATCATCGAGACGCCGGAGGCCAGCATCAGCCCGAGCGCGACCGGGATCAGCGCGTCGCGCAGCACCGCGACCGCCGGATGATGCGACCAGCGTGTGAGCGCGCGGCCGGCGAAATAGGCAAGCGTGCTGGACGGGATCAGGATGGCAAGCGTCGAGACCAGCAGCCCCGGCAGGCCCGCGACCTGCCAGCCGATCAGGCTGACGAAGATGATGTTGGGACCGGGCGAGGCATTGGCAATGGCGAAGGCATTGGCAAAGGCCTGGTCTGTCATCCAGCCATGGACGTCGACGATCTGCCGGTGGATCTCGGGCAGCAGCGCGTTGATGCCGCCGATCGAGACCAGCGACAGCAGCGCGAAAGTGCGCGCCAGTTCGAGGAGCACGCCGGTCATCGGCGACGCCCCATCCACGTGGCGGCGATGGCGAGCGGCACCAGAACGAGCACCACGGGCACCAGGGGCCAGCGCAGCAGGCCGATCGCCGCGAAGCCCGCCGCACCGATGCCGAGCGGCAGCAGGGTTGGCTGGATGTTGCGCACCATCTTGAGCGCCGTCCCCAGTACCAGGCCGGCGGAGGCCGCCGCCGCCCCGATCAGCGCCGCGTTGACCTCGGGCACCGTGGCGACGCGGTCGTAGAAGACGGCGAGCGCCACCACGATGATCAAGGGCATCACCAACTGCCCCAGCAGGCAGAGCACCACGCCGATCAGGCCCTGGTTGCGGTCGCCGATGAGGATGGAGGCGTTCATCACGTTCGGACCGGGCAGCACCTGCCCCACCCCGAGCAGTTCGGCAAACTCGCGATCAGTGAGCCAGCGCTTCTCCTCGACGATGATGTGGCGGGCCCACGGCGCGATGCCGCCGAAGCCCAGGAGGCCGATCTTGAGGAAACCAAAGAAGAGCTCCGCCCTGCCGATGTTGCGGCGCGGCGGAACGGACGGGTCATGCTGCATTGCGAGCCAACATAGCAAAATGCCGCCGTCGCGCCTCGCGGTTCATCGGCTTCCGCGCTAGCCTCAGTCGACCATGACCAAAGCCATCCACCCCCTCGATCCGCAGGACCGTCCGTTCTTCGCCGGCGAAGTCTCGGGCATCGACCTCACGCACCGGCTGAGCGACGAGGAAGTCGCCTTCATCCACGACGGGATGAACCAGTATGGCGTGCTGGTGTTCCGCGACCAGGTGCTCGACGACGAGAGCCAGCTTGCCTTCAGCCGCCAGCTCGGGCCGCTCGAACAGGCCACTGGAGACATCATGCCGCCCGAGGAACGGCGCATGAGCATGGACCTCAACGACATCTCCAACCTCGACCGCAACGGCAACGTGCTGGCACGCGACGACCGCCGCCGCCTGTTCAGTCTCGGCAACCAGCTCTGGCACTCCGACAGTTCGTTCAAGGAGGTACCGGCACTCTATTCGCTGCTGTCGGCGCGCACGATCCCGTCGGCCGGCGGCAACACCGAGTTCGCCGACATGCGCGCGGCCTACGATGCGCTCACCGACGCCGAAAAACGCGAGGTCCACGACCTGATCTGCCTGCACAGCCAGATCTATTCGCGCGGCATGCTGGGCTTCGAGGACTTCACCGAGGCCGAGCGCGTGAAATGGGCACCGGTGCGCCAGCGCCTCGTGCGGCGCCATCCCGGCTCCGGGCGGCTGTCGCTCTATCTCGCCAGCCATGCCGGCGCCATCGAGGGCTGGCCGATGCCCGAGGCTCGCGCCTTCCTGCGCGACCTCACCGAGCACGCGACGCAGCGGCAGTTCGTCTATGCCCATGTGTGGCGACCGCATGACCTGGTGATGTGGGACAACCGGGCCACCATGCACCGCGCCCGCCGGTTCAATTCGGCCGAAGTGCGCGACATGCGCCGCACCACGCTCACCAACTCGGTGTCGAGCCTGGAGCAGGCGCCCTAATCCATGCGGCTACAGTTCCTCGGCTCCGGCGATGCCTTTGGCAGCGGCGGACGGTTCAATACCTGCTTCCACCTCGAGCGCACCCACCATGGCAACCTGCTGGTGGATTGCGGCGCCTCGTCGATGGTCGCCATCCGCAAGTGGGAGGTCGAGCCCAACGCGATCTCGACGGTGCTGGTGAGCCACCTGCACGGCGACCATTTTGCGGGCCTGCCGTTCTTCCTGCTCGACGCCCAGCTCGTCAGCCGGCGCACCGCGCCGTTACTGTTGGCTGGCCCGCCCGGCTTCCGCGACCGGCTGATGACGATCATGGAAGCAATGTTCGCCGGGTCGACGCAGGTTCAGCGCAAGTTCGAACTGGAGATCCGTGAGCTGGAGCTGCACGAGCGGGTCGAGATGAACGGGCTCGCGGTCACACCGTACCTGATGAAGCACTATAGCGGCGCGCCCTCCTACGCCCTGCGCATCGAGACCGAGGGCAAGGTGCTCACCTATTCGGGCGATACCGAATGGGTCGAGGAGCTGATCCCCGCGGCCCGCGACGCCGACCTCTTCATCTGCGAGGCCTACTTCTTCGACAAGGTGATGAAGTACCACATCGACTACACGACGCTGGTCAATCACCTGCCGCGGATCGGCGCCAGGCGCACCATCGTCACCCATATGAGCGCCGAGCTGCTGGGCCGCGAATCGGAGATCAGGCTCGAAGCGGCGCACGACGGGCTGGTGGTGGAGTTCTAGGCCTTCGGGACCCACTCTTCGACCCGCGTGTTGGTCGCAGGATCGAGCATGCGCGTTTCGCGCAGAACCATGCCGTGCTTCCGCAGCACTTCGTCGGCCGTCGCATTCCTGCCGACGCCGGGAAAGACCGGGCGACCACGCGGCACGCTCGCCTCGGCTCGGGTGAGAAAGAAGGCGTCGTAACCGATGTTGAGGAACAGGCCGAACACGTCGGTGCCACCGACCACCGCCAGCGTGCCGCTGCCGAGGTTCAGCTTCAGGCACGCCTCCTCGAACGGGGCGGAAGCCGGATTCCAGAGGACCGCATTGGGATTGTCGGGGTCGACGATCACGCGATCGACCCGCCGCGTCAGCACGATGCGGCGGCGGGCGGCTTCCTTAGGACCGCCTTCCGAGGAATGCCGGCCGTTTGCGACGGCGGCCGCCCGGTCGACCGAGTCCTGATAGAATTTGTGATCGGCCGGAATCTTGAGGTTTTCCGGAAACGAGCCGTCCGAAGCCGCAATCATGCCTTCGACGGAGATCACGGCGTATCCCTCGATGCGCGGCCGCTTCGTGACCATGATCCGCCTCCCACGCGAAAGCGCGCCAGACCGGCGCTCCGGGCAACGCGCGCCCGGTACAATGGATGCGGACAGACTAGCGCAAATGAAGGCGGCGGGGAAAACCCCGCCGCCTCCCCTCGCAGATCGTTCGACTTAGCCCTTCGGCAGGAGCACCGTGTCGATCACGTGGATGACGCCGTTCGACTGCTTCACGTCGGCGATCGTCACCGTGGCGACATTGCCGTTCTCGTCGGTCAGGGTGATCTTGTCGCCCATCATCTTGGCCTGCAGCACGCAGCCGCCGACCGTCTTGACGGGATGCGTGCCCTTGTCGTCCGCGATCATCTTGGCGATCGCCGGCGACAGTGCGTTGGCGGCCACGACATGACAGGTCAGGATCTTGGTGAGCTTGGCCTTGTTCTCGGGCTTCACCAGCATCTCCACCGTACCAGCCGGCAGCTTGGCGAAAGCCGCGTCCGTCGGCGCGAAGACGGTGAACGGGCCAGGACCCTGCAGAGTCTCGACGAGGCCCGCCGCCTTCACTGCCGCCACCAGCGTGGTGTGATCCTTCGAATTGACGGCATTCTCGACGATGTTCTTGTTGGCATACATCGGGGCGCCACCAACCATCGGATTGGCCGGCGTCGCAGCCGTGCCGGCGGCAGGAGCCATGGTCTGGGCGAAGGCGGGCGCAGCGGACAGGACGCACAGGGCCGCGGCTGCAATCAGCGTGTTACGCTTGAGCATATGTTTTCTCCAGTTGAATGATTCTTCATGTAGCGTGACCGACGACGGCGCGCTCGCCGAGGGCCCGACAGGACCACCTCTCTCGCGGCCTTGTCGTTCTGTGGTACGCCCGTGTTTCGGCGCCGGTTCATCGCGCCGGTCACACACTTTTGTGACGCAACCATTGTCGAATTGGACAATCCAGGCGGAGAGAAACTGCGATGCGCGTTACCGATCTCAGGACCGTCGTCATCGAAGTGCCACTCGACCGGCCGACGCGCAATTCGAGCGGAGTCAGCAACGACCGCATCGGCTGCGTGCTGATCTTCGTCGACACCGACATCGGTGTCACCGGCGAGAGCTTCCTGTTCACGCTGGGCGGACGACGCATCGAGGTGCTGCGCGCCATGGTCGATAGCTTGAAGCCTGCCCTGCTGGGCGAGGACATCCGTTACGCCGAACGCTTCTGGGACCGTATGTGGCGCGAGCTCTACTTCCTTGGGCACAAAGGCGTGACGATATTCGGCCTCGCAGGCGTCGACACGGCCTTGTGGGATGCCAAGGGCAAGGCACTCGGCCAGTCGGTCACCCACATGCTGGGCGCCGCACACGATCGTATCCCCGTCTATTCCAGCGCCGGTCTTTGGCTCTCGGCAACGCCCGACGAATTGGCGAAGGAAGCCGCCGGCTACGTGGCCGAGGGGTTCCGGGGCGTGAAGATGCGCGTCGGCAAGGCGCATGTCGAAGAAGACGTCGAGAGGGTCGCCGCCGTGCGCAAGGCGATCGGCCCCAGGGTCTCGCTGATGTGCGACGCCAGCCGTGGTTTCACCGCCGACCATGCGATCCGGCTCGGCCGCAAGCTGGAGGCGTTCGACCTCACCTGGTTCGAGGAGCCGGTGGCGCCCTACGACCATCGCGGCTCGGCGAAGGTTGCGGCGGCGCTCGACACGCCGATCGCCAGCGGCGAGACCGAGGCGACGCGCTACGGGTTCCGCGAGATGCTGGCGCACGGCGCGGCCGACATCTGGATGGCCGACCTCGGTCGCGTCGGCGGTGTCAGCGAGTTCGTGAAGGTGGCGCATCTCGCGGCCGCGCACGACATCGCGATCTCCAACCATCTCTTCACACAGCAGAGCATCGGCATCCTCGGCGCCTTCGCCAACGCGACCTGGCTGGAATACATGCCGTGGACCTCGAAGCTCTATCGCGAGGCGATCGCGGTCGAGGACGGCCACATCGCCGTGCCCGACCGTCCCGGCCTCGGCTTCACCTTCGATCCCGACGCGATCGAGCGCTATCGGGTGCGCTGACGCATGCTAGGGTCGGTCCCTCAACAAGGGACCGATTGAAATGACCGCGTACAAGGATTTCAAGCCACTCACCTTCCACGACGCGACGAAGCGCTTCGCCGACGGCAGCGACACGCCGCGCGCCTATCTCGAACGCTGCCTGGAGACGGTGGCGGCGCGCGAGCCGGTGGTGAAGGCGTTCACGGCGATCAACGAAGCGGGCGCGCGCAGCGCTGCCGAC
>LSKJ01000832.1 GCA_001557035.1 Rhodospirillaceae bacterium CCH5-H10
GCCGCCGCCCCAGGGGCCGCCGCCGTTGTTATTCCACGCCATCGTTCACCTCAGGGCCCCTGCTTGCCGCGCGCGTCACGCGTTGTCGCTTTTGATTTCCACACGCGCTGCATATATGTGACGACAGGCCCACCTTCAATCAAGCGGCAGACGTGAAATTGCGTCGCGGCGGAAGCAGCAGAACATGGCGGAAATAAGCGAATCGGCCATCCGGAAGGTTCTCGAAACCGTCATGGATCCCGTGACCGGCCGCAGCGTCGCGGCACTCGGCATGGTGAGCGGCATCGCCACGCGCTCGGGTCATGTCGCCGTCACCCTCGACGTCGACCCCGCCCGCGGCACCGCCTTGGAGCCGCTGCGCCAGGCCTGCGAGCAGGCGATCCGCGCCATGCCGGGCGTCCTCTCGGCCACGGCGGTGATGACGGCCGAGCGCACCGCGCCGCCGCCGCCACCCGCACCGGGCGGCCACGGTCATTCGCATGCCGGCCACAGCCACGGGCACAACCAGGGCGCGCCCGCGGGCAAGACCACGGGCGGGGGCGGCCGCATCGACGTACCGGGAGTGAAGCACATCATCGCCGTCGCCTCGGGCAAGGGCGGCGTCGGCAAGTCGACGACCGCGGTCAACCTGGCGCTCGGGCTCGCCGCCAACGGCCTCACGACCGGGCTGCTCGACGCCGACATCTACGGCCCTTCGATGCCGCGCATGCTGGGCGTGACCGAGAAGCCGGAATCGGCCGACGGCAAGATGCTGAAGCCGATCGAGCGTTTCGGTCTCAAGACCATGTCGATCGGCTACATCGTGAACGAGGACACGCCGATGATCTGGCGCGGGCCCATGGTGTCGAGCGCGCTCGAACAGATGCTGCGCGACGTCACGTGGGGCGACCTCGACGTGCTGGTGGTGGACATGCCGCCGGGTACCGGCGACGCCCAGCTCACGCTGGCGCAGCGCGTCGCCCTGGCCGGCGCCGTCATCGTCTCGACGCCGCAGGACATCGCGCTGGTCGATGCCCGCAAGGGCCTCGCCATGTTCCGCAAGGTCGCCGTGCCGGTGCTCGGCATCGTGGAGAACATGAGCTACTTCCTCTGCCCCAAGTGCGGCGAGCGCTCGGAAATCTTCGGCCATGGCGGCGCCCGCGAGGAAGCCGACAAGCTCGGCGTGCCCTTCCTTGGCGAGATCCCGCTGCATCTCGACATCCGCACCACGTCCGACAGCGGCCATCCCATCGTCGTCTCGAAGCCCGACAGCGCCCACGCGCAGGCCTACAAGAACATCGCTGGCCGCATGTGGAAGCAACTCACCGCCAACCAGCGCGGCGCCCGCAAGGCCCCGAACATCGTGGTGCAGTAGGCTTCACCTTGCCTCCCCATTCAAATCTATCGCATTCACACATCGTAGTTGCGCGGTGTGATGCGGTTCGATTCTCTGTCC
>LSKJ01000833.1 GCA_001557035.1 Rhodospirillaceae bacterium CCH5-H10
CTGGGCGGCGGTGGAGGCGGCTCGGCAGCGGCGAGTTCGATGGGCTTGGGCATGAACGCCGCGATGTCGGTCGCCGCCAGCGGCGGGGGCGGTTCTGCCGTGGCGATGACGACCGGCTTGGGCGGCTCGGCCGGTGCCGGCATCAGTCTCGCGATGTCGGCCGAACTGGGGGGTGGCGGCGGCTCGGCCATTGCGATCTCGACAGACCTGGCCGGTTCGGTCTTCGGGGCAGGGGCCTCCGATGGCCTTGCACTGGCGACCGCCACCGCCGCTTCGGGCCTGGTCTCCGGCCTGGTCGGAGTCGGCGCGTCGCGGCGTGCCAGGGCCTCCTTCAGCGCGCCGTAGAGTTCGGGTGTCGGCTCGCCGGTTTCGCTCCGGGCCGAAATGCGCTCGAAGGTCCGGATCGCGGCGCGCGTCATGGGGCCGACCGCGCCGTCGGGCTTGTCGCGCAGCAGCTTGAGGTCGAACAGGGCCTGCTGGATGGCGCGGATCTGATCCTTCCTGGCCTTCGGCCAGTCGGCCGGAACGAGATCGACGGGCGGCGGCGGAGGGGCCACGGGCGCACTAGGGGCGGGCGGCTCGGGGCGGGCCATCGGTCTCGGCGCCGGCGCGGGCGGTGGCGCCGTTCGCAGCGGCGTCGCGGCGGCGGTTTGCATCGGCGCCACCCGGGCGGGCGGCCGCTCCTGCTTCATGGTTTCGACGATCCGCCTGAATTCGGTCTGGCCCACCACCTCCGCCCTCTGCAGATCCTCCTGCGTCAAACCTCGCTGCAGCGCCTGCGCCCGCGTGGCCGATGTCTTGCCGAGTGCCGTCTCGGCACCCTTGTTCGTCTGGCGCTCGAACTCGGCGGCGATTGCGAACCACGCCATCGCCATCGTGGCGTCTCTCAGCGCCGCATCGCCGCGCTCGTAGATGTCGCCCAGGGTGAACATCGACGCGGCCATGCCCTGTCGCGCCGCGCCGTGAAGCAGTTCGACCGCCTCCTTTCCGTCGCGCGCCGCACCCTTGCCGTCCCGCAGCATCAGCGCGAGGTTGTGCTTGGCTATGGCGAGGTTGGCGCTGGCGGCCTTGCGATACCACTCGACGGCCTTGGCCGAGTCCCGCTCCATGACGAAGCCCCGCTCGTACATGACCGCAACGTTGAACGCGGACTGGGCGGAGCCGGCTTCGGCCGCGCGCATCAGCCAGCCCGCGCCGGCCTGCTGGTCCTTGGCGACGCCGACGCCCTGTACCAGCCGTCGAGCGATTTCCTCCATCGCGGGGATGCTGTTGCCTTCCGCCTGGCTGCGCAGGTCGGCGATCGGCAGGGATGTCCAATCAATCGACCTGTCGTTCGTGGGGGCCGGTGTCGCGGCCGGTGTCGGGGCTGGAGCGCGCGCCGGTGCGGGCGCGGGGAGTGGGGGCTCGGGAGCAGCAGCTTCCGAGGCGACCGG
>LSKJ01000834.1 GCA_001557035.1 Rhodospirillaceae bacterium CCH5-H10
ATGAAGAAGGCTCTTCTGGCGGCCGCCGCCATCGTCGCGCTGCCGGTGGCTGCGCAGGCGCAGTCGCCGCAGCCGGGTCTGTACATTGGTGCCGAGGGCGGCATCAACTGGCTGACGAACTTCACGGCGAACACGAACATTCCGGCGTTCCCGACGGTGAGCGTGACCCCGCAGCTCGGCTGGATGGCCGGTGGCGTGATCGGCTACGACTTCGTTGGTCCGCGCGTCGAGCTGGAAGGCATCTATCGCTGGAACCCGACGAACGTCGGCGTCCCGGGCACGGCGGTGAACAACCAGGTCGGCCAGCTGGGCATCATGGCGAACCTGCTGTACGACTTCATGCCGGGTTCGGTGATCACGCCGTACATCGGCGCTGGCGCCGGTCTGGGTCTGGTCGACGGCAACTCGTCGCTGTCGAGCACGGTGTTCGCCTATCAGGGCATCATCGGTCTCGGCTGGAACGCCGACACGAACTTCCGCGTGAACCTGGACGGCCGCTACTACGGCACGTCGAACCCGACGGTTAACAACGTGGGTTGGACGAACAACAACTTCAGCATCATGCTGGGCCTGCAGCTCAAGTTCGGTTCGACGCCGGCCGCTCCGCCGCCGCCGCCGCCGATGGTTGCCCCGCCGTCGTTCATGGTGTTCTTCGACTGGGATCGCGCGAACCTGTCG
>LSKJ01000835.1 GCA_001557035.1 Rhodospirillaceae bacterium CCH5-H10
GAGGTTACTCCGCTCGCAGTGGCGCGCTCCAATGACTACCGCGCCGCCAGCGCCTTGAACGCTTCGCGCGTTGCATTCAGCGCGAAGTCGATGTCGGCCTCGGTATGGGCGGTCGACAGGAACATGTTGTGGCGCGGGTGCAGGTAGGCGCCGTGCTTCAGCGCCTCCAGGGTGAAGAAGTTGCCCTTCTCGCAGTCGGGATCGTCGTCGAACAGCACGGTCGGCATCTGCGGCGGCCCGCTCTGGCGCACGCCGATTCCGAATTCCGCCGACTGCGCCGCGATGCCGTCGCGCAGCCGCTGGCCCATGGCGCGCATGTGGGTAGGCCCGTCGACGCTCTCCAGCACGTCGAGCGTCGCCAGCGCCGCGGCCATCGACACGGCGCTGCACCAGAACGAGCCGGTGACGTAGAGCTTGGACGCGGCCTCGCGATAGCGGTCGTTGCCGGTGACGGCGGCCAGCGCATGGCCGTTGGCGATCGCCTTGCTCCAGGCGCTGAGGTCGGGCTGCACGCCCACGAGATCCCAGCTGCCACGCATCGTCAGCCGGAAGCCCGCGCGCACGTCATCGACGATCAGCGCCGCGTCGTTGGCATCACACAGCTCGCGCGCACGCCGGGCAAAGGCCGCGTCCGGCATCTCCTGGTCCTTGCCGAAATCGTGCTTGAAGGCGGAGACGACGATGCCCGCCAGATCGTCGCCGGCGCGCTGCACGGCGCTCTCGAGGCTGCCGGTGTCGTTGAATTTGAAGGTCAGCATGTGGGCGCGATCCTCCGGCGTCACGCCGTACGGGTTCGGCGTGCACCACGGGATGGCGCCATGATAGGCGCCCTCGGCTACCAGGATCTTGCGCTTGCCCGAGGCGGCGCGCGCCAGGGTCACGCAGGTCGTCGTCGCATCGGTGCCGTTCTTGCCGAACAGCGCCCAGTCGGCATGCGGGATCAGCCCGACCAGCCGCTCGGCCAGCTCGACCAGCCGCTCCGACGGGCCGTTCAGGCAATCGCCCGCCGCGGTCTGGCGCGCGACCGCCTCGGCGACCACCGGATTGCCGTGGCCGACCACGATCGGGCCCCAGCTGCACATGAAGTCGACGTAGCGCATGCCGTTCACGTCCCACAGGTGACAGCCCTCGCCGCGCTCGAAGAACTGCGGATAGCCCTCGGGCAGTCGGTCGGTGCGCAGGTGGCCGTACATGCCGCCGGGAATGACCTGCTGGGCACGCTGCCTGAGTTTCTGATCGGCTGTGAGGGACATCGGATAGGCTCCGCGAACGCTGTGAACTGGCCTATATATACCGCACGCACAGGCGTCAGGGGGAACAATGGATCTCAAGGGCAAAGTGGCTGTCGTGACCGGCGGCAATGGCGGGCTGGGCCAGCGCATCTGTCACGCGCTGGCGCAACAGGGCTGCCACATCGCCGTCGTCTATGCCCGGAGCAAGGACCAGGCCGAGGGTGTCGCCCGCGATCTCGAAAAGCACCAGGTCGCCGCCGCGACCTTCGCCTGCGACGTGACGCAGCGCGACCAGGTCCAGAAGCTCGTCGACGACGTGGTGAAGCGCTTCGGCCGGCTCGACATCCTCGTGAACGACGCGGCCTACAACAAGTCGATCCCCTTCACCGATCTCGACGGCCTCACCTACGAGGAATGGACGAAGATCATCGACATCAACCTGACCGGCCCGATGCTGCTCACCAAGGCCGTCGGCCCGGTGATGAAGAAACAGGGCGCCGGCCGCATCGTGAACATCGCCTCGGTCGCGGGCCTCGGACCCACGGGCTCCTCGATCGCCTACGCCGTTTCGAAGGCGGGCCTGATCCATCTCACCAAGTGCATGGCCGTGGCGCTCGCGCCCGAGGTGCTGGTGAACTGCGTGGCCCCCGGCTTGCTCGAAGGCACCCGCGCCACCGCGAACCTGCGCCCTGAGGTCGTGGCGAAGAACGCCAGCGCCTCGCTGCTGGGCGTGCCCGCCGACAAGGACGACTGCGCCGATCAGGTCGTCACGATGTGCCGGACGAACACGACGACCGGCCAGACGCTGGTGATCGATTCGGGGCGTGTTTTCCACTGAAGGACAACAAATCGACCGGGAGCGAAAGACGCTCCCTCAGCGCGGCCCGATCCTGAGTGGTTCGGGTAGGCTCGCCGGCAGCTTGTCCAGCGTTTGGAGAGCCGCCTGCATGGCGATGATGTAGCCATAGGGGCCAAGCCCGCAGATCACAGCCTTCACAGCCGAGGAGAGCTTGGAATGCCGGTGCATCTCGTCGCGAGCGTGGATATTCGAGATATGTACCTCGAAGATCGGCCCCTCGAAGATTTTCAGGGCATCGAACAGCGCGACCGAAGTGAATGAATATGCCGCCGGATTGAAGATGATCGCGTCGGCATTCTGACGAGCCGCCTGGATGAGATCGACCAGTTCGCCTTCGTGGTTCGATTGGTGGAAGGAAAGCGTTGCACCGGCGAAGGCCGCGAACGCTTCACAGCTTGTCTTCACGGCGTCGAGTGTCGTCGAGCCGTAGATATGCGGCTCTCGGATACCGAGGAGATTGAGGTTGGGGCCGTTCAGGATTGTCAGGCGTGCAGTCATCGGAGTCACCTCATCATCAGCTTGGCAACACGAACCTAACGCCCGCCCGCGCCAGACCGCCACCCAGCGCCGCGGCCGTGCCGTCGGCGCGCCAGCAGGCGGCGCCGGTCAGGGTGCCGTCGTCGTGGAACTGGATGGCGTTCATGCCGCCGGCGACGGTCGGCATGATCTTGAGCGTGTGGCCGCGGGCTTCGAGGCCCTGGCGGACCGGGGCGGGGATGCCGTGCTCGACTTCGAGCAGCGGGCCTTCGGTCCAGATGCGCGGCGCCTCGACCGCTTCCTGCAACGCCATGCCGTGGTCGATCAGGTTGATCAGGGCCTGCAGCGCCGAGGGGAAGATCTTGCGGCCGCCGGGGAGGCCCAGCGCGTAGCGCACCTTGCCGTCCCTGAGCGCCATCATCGGCGACATCGAGGTGGTGACCCGCTTGCCCGGCGCGATCGACAGCGCGTTGCCGCGGCGCGGATCGTAGTTGTTCATGTAGTTGTTGGGGATCATGCCGGTGCCGGGCACGATGAAGCGCGCGCCGAACAGGCTGTTGATGGTCTGTGTGGTGCTGACGACGTTGCCCATGCCGTCGGCCACGGTTAGATGGGTGGTGTCCTGGCCTTCCGCCGCCTGCAGCCCGCCGGTCCATTGCGTGGCGCGGGCGATGTCCAGAAGTTTGCGGCGCTGGTCGGCATAGTCGCGGCTCACGATGCGCTCGACTGGCACCTTCACGAAATCCGGATCGCCGCTCGCCTCGGCGCGGTCGGCGAAGGCGATCTTCAGCACCTCGGCCAGCAGATGCAGCGTGTCGACCGTGCCGAAGCCCATCTTCGCGATGTCGTAGGCTTCGAGGATGTTCAGCATCTGCGCGATGTGCACGCCCGAGGCGGCGGGCGGCGGCGGGCCGAGGATTTCCCAGCCGCGATAGTGGCCGCGGATCGGCGCGCGCTCCTCGACCTTGTAGCCGGTGAGATCCTCGCGGCGCACGAAGCCGCCGGTCTTCTCCATGCATTCGACCAACAGGTCGCCCAGCGGCCCGCCATGCAGCGCCTTCTCGCCCTGCTGCGAGACCAGGGTCAGCGCCTCGGCGTATTGCGCCTGCACCAGCCGCTCGCCCGGCTTCAGCGGCGTGCCGTTGGGCAGGAGCAGCGCGGCGGCGAGCTTGTCCTTCGACAGGTCGGGGCCGGCATCCTTGATGCAGTCCGAGAGATAGGGCGTGACCGCGAAGCCGCGCGCGGCGTGGCGGATCGCGGGCTGCATCACGTCGGCGAGACTCATCGTGCCGAAGCGCTCCAGCGCCAGGCACCAGGCGCGCAGCGAGCCCGGCGTCGCGACCGACTTCGGCCCGACCAGGTTCTCCTGCCCCTCGACGTCGTAGACCTCGGGCGCGGCACCGGGCACCGGCTTGTACATGTCGGGATGGCCCATCTGCGGCACGGCGCTCATGCCGTCGAGGATGCGATGGCTGCCGTCGGCCAGGCGGATGTGGCAGGTCGTGCCGCCGATCAGCCCGACCATCATCGGCTCGACGACGGTCAGCGCGAACTGCATGGCGACGGCCGCATCGACCGCATTGCCGCCGGCCGCCAGCATTTCCAGCCCCGCGGCCGAGGCCAGCGGATGGTTGGAGACCGCCATGCCGCGCGGTCCGTGCGCCGGCTGCTTCTCGCAGGTGAAAGGCGTGCCGGCGCGCTCGCGCCAAGTCGGCTGGGTCATCCGTGTCCTCGCTGAATGTCGGTGAAATCTCGCATGCGGTTCAGGCGGCGGCTACCCACACACACCTCACCCTGAGGAGCGTTCCGCAGGAACGCGTCTCGAAGGGTCGGCAACAGGCGCGGTGCGCGTGCCCACCCTTCGAGACGGCGCTTCGCGCCTCCTCAGGGTGAGGTCGGGGGGCGTGGCTTTGGAGTTTGAGCACTACTCCCCCACGCGCTGCTCTGCTTCCTCGCAACGCTGCAGCCGTTCGCAGGCGGCCTCGTCCTTGTCGCCGTTCGGGTTGAAGCAGGCGCGGGCGTCGGTCGAGCCGTCGGAGACGATCTGGGTGAGCCGGGTGCGCGCCTCGGCCGGTTGCTCTACGTCCAGAAGGCCCTTGCGGGTCAGTTCGTTGGCGAAGCGGACCACCAGTCGTTCGCGCCCCCGCATCGCCTCCGGCGCCGAGGCCTTGGCGTCGCGGCACCATTGCATCGAAGCCGCCTTGCCGCAGCCCCAGAGCTGCATCTGGCGGAAGCGCTCCGCGAGCTGGCGGTTCACGCCGAGGCAGTAGGCGGTGATTTCATCCTGCTGCGCCTGTCCCTGCGCCAGTGCCGGCAGGGCGGCGAGCATGAGCAGGAGGCAGAGTCTGACCCGCATCCCCTCAGATGAACATGTCGAGCTGGTTATAATTCTTCAGCACCGTGTCGCGCATCGCCTCGCTCCAGCGGTTCTCGTCCTGGCGGTCGGCGAGCGGGCGATAGACATGGCTCTTTTCGTTCGGGAAGCGCTGGCGGCGCGCGTCGATCGCCAGCAGCAGGATGCGCAGCCGCCGGTCGATGCGCTCGGCGTCGTAGGTCACGGTCTCGCCGGTCAGCCGCTTCGTCGTGACGTTCAGCACGCGGCGGCGCGGGAAGAAGCCGGCATTGAGCGTGACGCGGCGGTCGGGCGAGGAGTTGGCGAATGAGCCGTGCAGCAGCTGGCGGTTGGTGACGATCGTGTCGCCCGCACCGGCCAGCATCGGCACCGCGCCCTCGATCCGGTCCGAGCCGCTCTCGGCGACCAGCTTGCGGATGTCGGCCTTGCCGTGGCGGTGGCTGCCCGGCAGCACCCAGACGCAGTTGCCTGCGGTGCTGGGATAGAGCTGGGTCATGAAGTTGAAGCCGTGGGCGCCCATGTCCCAGTCGGCGGCGTCCCAATGGGTCGTGCCGTCCTGGTGCCAGGCCACCGAGGGGCCGAGGCCCGCTTCCTTGATGAAGGTCACTTCGTTGTAGGGCACGAAGTCGTCGCCGAGGATCGATGCGGCCGCGGCCAGCAGCCCGGGATGGCCGTAGAGCCGGAACGCGGCGTTCATCAGGTAGAGGTTGCCGTCGAGCAGTTCGACGGTCCAGGCGGGCGCGTCCTCGCCCAGCGTCGGCTGGCTCATCGCGACAGGATGGCGGCCATTGTTCTTGGTCGTGCCGCCGAGCGGGTCGCTCAACGGTTTGGCCCAGCGATAGGGTGGCTTCAGCACGCCCTCGCCGAAGGCCGGGCGGCCGTGTCGGTCGACGGTCGCGCCCGGCTCGACCGGCGCGCGCTCGAGGATCGCATCGACGTCGGCGCGCAGCTCGGCCAGCTCCTCGGGGCCGGCCACGCCCTCGAAGACGTAGAAGCCGTGCGTCCAGTAGGAATCGACGATGTCCTGCGCCAGCTTGCCGTCGGCATCGAGCCGGATCGGCCCGCGATTGCCCAGCGCCCGCGCGCGGGCTTCGCCGGCGCGACTGTACTCGGCCATCGTGCGCGCATGGTCTTCGGCGGTGAGCGGGGCAGCCATCGGGACGTCTCCATTATTTTTAGGAGCCGACGATAGCGCGGCCGTCCACGTGCGGCCAAATCCCGCCGCGAGGTCTGCCCGCTCTGCGGCTCAGGCCGGTTCGCGCAGGTCCACCGCATGCTTTGGATAGGGAGCGATTGGCCGTTCGCCGGCCGGCCGGCCGCCCAGCTCGTCGGCCAAGCCGTGGTTGACGTCGCGGTGATGGGCTTCGTCCGCCTGGATGATCCGGATGACGTCGCGCAGCATCGCATCCGGCGGCATCTTCCAGTAATGGATCGCGATCGGCGGCGCCGGCGGATTCTCCGCGCGACCCTCGTCGAGTTCCTTCAGGTAGTGGCTGTAGCTGATGACGGCCTCTTCCTCGAAATAGCCGACGACGCGATGCGCGGTCTTCGAGCTGATCAGGTAGAGCAGGAAGAAGCCGACATAGAAGAACCACTGCACCGTGAGCACGACGAACCTCTCGAACACGGTCGGCTGCGCGATCTTGATGAAGGTCATCAGGTGCATGCGCTCGTTCTCGGCCTCTTCGAGCAGGGTCCGGATCCAGCCGTTGTCGTCGGACATGCGGCGCAGGCACTTGAGATGTGTGAGCGTGGCGCCGACCATGCCGGGCACCGCGGCAACCGTCTCCAGCACGATGGCGCGATGGCCATAGCGCCTGGCGAAGAACGTGTCGGCGAAGAAGCGGAGCGTCTTGGTGAAGCCGTAGGCGAAGCGGTCCGAGAAGCCCCGGGGAGGATGGTGCAGGGCGGCGTCGACGGCAGGGATGTAGGAGCCGGTGGCGTCGGTGGCGGTCATTTTCGGTCTCCGGGCTGGATCGCGCGCGCCGCGATCATCGCGAGAGTCGGCATCGGAGTCGAGGCACCTCGGCGTGGGCCTTCGCCCGCTCTGAGCACGGCAAAAGTTCCCTCACTGCGTTCGGGATGACAACGTGGTCTTAATCGGCGCACTGCGCCAAACACGACAAAATTGTCATCCCGAGCGTAGCGAGGGACCTTTGCGACGAACGCTCAGCCCTTCGCCGCCAGCGCCGCCTCGATGGCGCGTTCGAGCTTCGATCCCGTGCCGCTCACGGCGGTGAACCAGTCGACGATGCGGCCGTCGCGGCCGATCAGGATCTTGTGGAAGTTCCAGCTCGGCGTGCCGATTGTGCCGGTCTGCGCCGCGGCCCAGCGGTAGAGCGGATGGGCGTTGGGGCCGGTCACGACCTGCTTGTCGGCGAGCGGGAAGGTGACGTCGAAGCTCGCCTCGCAGAAGCGCTTGATCTCCTCCTTGCTGCCGGGCTCCTGGCCGCCGAAATCGTTCGACGGCACGCCCAGCACCACGAGGCCCTTGTCCCTGTAGCGCCGCCACAACTCTTCCAGCCCCTTGTACTGGCCGGTGAAGCCGCAGAGGGAGGCCGTGTTCACCAGCAGCACGACCTTGCCGGCATAGTCCTTGGTCGGCAGCGGGCCGCCGCCGATCGATTCGAGCGAGACGCCGGCCCAGTCGACCGGCTGGCGCCCGGCCTGCGACCAGGCCGCCGCCGACAGGAGCGCGCCCGCGACGGCGAAGGCCAGCATGCGCAGCACCTTCATGGATTGCCGCCTGCGCCGGTGTTCCCGACGCGATCCCGCCCGTTCGTCATCCGCTGTCTCCTTGCGGCCCCGTGTATCGCACAGGACCCCGCCCGGCGTCCCGGCGGCCCTGTACCATCGCCGCATCGCCCGCCATGCTGCCGCCCGGTAGCGTTCGCGAGAAGGGGGCGTGATGGCGTCGTCCGGTCCAGTCGAGATCTTCCGTAACCTGTCGCTGCGGCGCGCCGAGGAGGAGCGGCTCGTTTCGGCCGAGAACCCGTTCCTGGTGGAGGCGCTGCGCAAGGAGAAGCTCGAAGGCCAGCGCATCGCGGCCTGGGCGCGCACGATCGCGCTGGCGGCGAGCGGCGTGCTGATCGCCTTCCAGAACGCGAGCTGGAGCGTGCTCTACTTCCATGGGCTCCTGCTGGTCTTCATCGGCCTCGGCTGGGCCCAGCTGCGCTACGCCACGGTGGGGCGGTCGCGCATCGAGCTGTTGCTGATCCTGGCCGACCTCGTGCTGCTGGCGGTGGCGCTCACGGTGCCGAACCCCTTCGCATCCGAAAACTTCCCGACGGCGATGATCTTCCGCTTCGACACCTTTCCCTATTTCTTCATCATCCTGGCGCTCGCCACGCTCGCCTATTCCTGGCGGACCATCCTCACCATGGGCGTCGTCGTCGTGGTGATCTGGGCCGTGGCGGTGCTGGGCGTCGCCCTGTTCGGCAGCACGGACCCCGAACTCGGCACCCGCGTCGCCGCCGCCTTCGCCGGCATGCCGGCCCTGCTGGGACTCGTCGATCCCAATTCCGTGGTCTGGTCGATCCGCGTCCAGGAAATGCTGCTTTTCTTCCTGGTGGCGGCGATCCTCGCACTGCGCGGCCAGCGCTCGAACGCGCTGCTGATCCGGCAGGCCGGCATTGCCGCGGAACGCGCCAACCTCTCGCGCTACTTCCCGCCCTCGATGGTCGACGAACTGGCGACCGCCCGCAGCGACGTGGGCGCGGTGCGGTCGCAGGACGTCGCGGTGCTGTTCGCCGACATCGTGGGCTTCACCCAGCTCGCCGAGCGCGAGACGCCCGAGACGGTGATGCGGCTGCTGCGGCGCTCCCATGAAGTCATCGAGCACGCGATCTTTTCCAACGGCGGCACGCTCGACAAGTACCTGGGCGACGGCGTGATGGCGACCTTCGGCACGCCGCGCATCTCGCCGGCGGATTGCGCCAACGCGCTGGCCGCCGCCCGCGACATCGTCCAGGGCATGGCCGCCGCCAACACCGAACTGGCGGCCGCCGGCCTGCCGACGCTCGCCATCTCGGTCGGCGTCCATTTCGGGCCGGCGATCCTGGGCAACATCGGCTCGGAGCGGCGGCTCGAATTCGCGACCCTGGGCGACACGGTCAATGTGGCGAGCCGGCTGGAGGCCGCGACCCGCACGCTGGGATGCCGCATCGTCGCCAGCGACGCGGTGGTGTCGCGGGTCGGCGAAGCCACCGGCGGCGGCGCGGCCGGTGGCTTCCGTCGCATCCCGGCGCTCGCCCTGCGCGGGCGGGAAGCGCCGATCGACGTCTGGGTGGCCTGAGGGGGCGGCCCGCCTACTTCTTGGTGGCGGCGTAGCGCGCCTTGGCCTCGTCGTTCGGCGGATAGAGGCCGGGCAGGGCGACGCCGCGCTCGACCTCGGACATGATCCAGCCTTCGAGCCGCTCCTGCTCGGTGCCTTCCTTGGCGACCGCCTCGACCAGCGCCTTGGGGATCAGCACCGCGCCGTCGTCGTCGACCACGACCACGTCGTCGGGGAACACGGCCACGCCGCCGCAGCCGATCGGCTCCTGCCAGCTCACGAAGGTGAGGCCCGCGACCGAGGGCGGGGCCGCGGCGCCCTGGCACCAGACCGGCAGGCCGGTGCCCAGCACGCCCGCGATGTCGCGCACCACGCCGTCGGTGATCAGGCCGGCGACGTTCTTCTTCACCATGCGCGCGCACAGGATGTCGCCGAAGATGCCGGCGTCGGTGACGCCCATCGCATCGGCCACGACGATCGCGCCGTCGGGCATCGCCTCGATCGCGGCGCGGGTCGAGATCGGCGACGACCAGCTCTCCGGCGTGGCGAGATCCTCGCGGGCCGGCACGAAGCGCAGGGTGAAGGCGCGTCCCACGAGACGGCCCTGGCCCGGCTTGATCGGCCGCGTGCCGCGCATCCAGACGTTGCGCAGCCCCTTCTTCAGCAGGATCGTCGTGATGCTGGCCGTCGTGATCTTCGACAGCGTGTCCTTGAGGTCTTGCGAAAGCGGGGTCGGGGTCGTCGGCACGGTGTCTCCGTTTCTGTGGAATTTGGGGTCGGGCGGAGAATAGGTGACGCACCGACCCGACGCCACACGAAGACGTTCAAGGGAGCGCGCCACTCCAGTGGCGCTCATGTCTTGCTATCGATGCAGGATGAGCGCCACTGGAGTGGCGCGCTCCATTGAACTACCCCCTCAGTACCTTCCCTGCCTTCGCGTCGGTCAGGCGGCCCTGTTCCCAGGTCAGCGCGCCGTTCACGACCGTGTACTCGACGCCGCGCGAGGGCATGACGATGCGCTTGGCGCCGCCGGGGAGGTCGTGGCGGCGTTCGCCGTGGTTGCTGGAGCCGATGGCAGCCGGATCGAAGATCGCCACGTCGGCGGGCGCGCCTTTCCGCAGGCGGCCGCGGTCCTTCAAACCGAAGAGATCGGCGGGATCCGACGTGAGCTTGCGGACGCCTTCCTCCAGGGTGATCGCTTCCTTCTCGCGCACCCAGGTGCCCAGCAGGTAGGTCGGGTAGCCGGCGTCGCACAGCATGTCGACGTGCGCGCCGCCGTCGCCCAGCGCCATCAGGATGGCGGGGTTGTTCAGAAGCTCGCGCATGCGGTCCTCGCGCGTGTTCCACGAGGAGATGGTGAGCTCGGTGTCGAGATCGTCGGCCAGCACCGTGTCGAGGAAGGCGTCGACGCTGTCCTTGCCCTGTTCCTGCGCGATCTGGGCGATCGACTTGCGCTCCAGGTGCTTCAGCGCCGGATTGCGCACGTCGTGGACGACGACGCGGCGCCAGTCGCTGAAGCCGGTCGGGTTCCTGAGGTCGGCCTTGAACTGCGCGCGGAAGGCGGGATCGGCATAGACCTTCTTCTGCGCTTCCTTCGAGGTGTCGGCGAACACCCGCTTCCACGCCGGGAAGGCGGCGAAGGCGAAGGGATTGTCCATGTTGCATTCGCGCGTCAGCGGCAGCGGCGAGGTCTGCGGCCGCGCGCCCTTGGCGATCTGCGGCGCGGCGCGGCGCAGCGTGTCGCGCACCGCCTCGGGAATGTCGTCACGGTCGAACAGCGCGATGAAGGTCACCGGCCGGCCACTTTCGGTTAACAGAAAGTCCAGCAGCTCGCACTGGTCCTCCTCCAGCACGCCGACCTGGCGGGTCAGCGCGATCTCGATGGCGCCCTTGCCGCGCTTCTTCAGCTGGTTGGCATAGGCCTTCATCTCCTCGCGGCTGGCGTTGCGGCAGGCCAGCGGCTTGCCCTCGAAGCCCATATGCTGGTTGAGCGTCGTCGAGGAGAAGCCCAGCGCGCCGGCGTCCATCGCCTCGCCGATCAGGCGGGCGATCTCGTGCGTCTCCTCCGGCGTGGCGGCGCGATCCATCGACGCCTCGCCCATCACGTAGTGCCGGAACGGCGTCAGCGGCGCGATGAAGGCGAGGTTGAGCGACGGCTTGCGCGCCGCGGCGGCGTCCATGAATTCGGGGAAGGTTTCCCAGTCCCAGGTGATGCCCTTGTTCAGCACGTCGAAGGGGATGCCCTCGACGTTCACCAGGTCCTTCATCGCGATCTCGCGCGTCTCGGGCTTGCAGGGCGCGATGCCGACGCCGCAATTGCCCATCACCACCGAGGTGACGCCATGCCACGACGAGGGCGTCACCGCGCCGTCCCAGCAGATTTGCGCGTCGTAATGCGTGTGCGGATCGACGAAGCCCGGCGCGACGACGAGCCCGTGCGCGTCGATGGTGCGCTTCGCACCCTCCGTCACCTTGCCGATCTCGGCGACTTTCCCGTCAGCGATCGCGACATCGGCCTGGTAGCGCGCGGCGCCGGTGCCATCGACCACGGTGCCGTTCTTGATCACGAGGTCGTAGCTCATTGTGCGTTTCCTCCCAGAAACTTATGGAGGAAACGCTACCACCGGTGGCCGCCCGCGCCACTCCCCCGAGCCGCAGAGCGCGGGTTCGCTGCAGCTGCTCAGTACGAAGAGGAAAGGTCCCTCACTGCGTTCGGGATGACAATTTGGGTGAGATTGGCGCCGTGCGCTCATTCGAAAAAAGCTGTCATCCCGAGCGTAGCGAGGGACCTTTGCTCACCCTGGAATCTCCGGCTGGACGAGCTGGGCCAGCAACGTCAGCGATTCCTGCCAGCCGAGGTAACACGCCTCGGTCGGGATCATCGCGGGAATGCCCTCCTGCACGATCTCGATCTCGGTGCCGACCGAGACCTTGCGCAGGGTAATCGTGGTCTGCATCTCGCCGGGCAGGTTGGGATCGTCGAATTTGTCGGTGTGGCGGATGCGCTCGTTGGGCACCAGCTCGACGAAGGTGCCGCCGAACGAATGGCTGTTGCCCGACGAGAAGTTGGTGAAGGACATGCGGTAGCCGCCGCCGACGCGCGCGTCCATCGCGTGGACGTGGCCGGTGAAGCCGTGCGGCGGCAGCCACTTGCACATCGCGTCGGCGTCGAGGAAGGCGCGGTAGATGCGCTCGGGCGGCGCCGTCAGGACGCGGTGCAGGCGGACGGTTCCGGTCTCGGTCGACATGGCAGCTCCTCCTCGGGATTTCCTGCCTTCAAAATAGGTTCACGGTTCGCGGGCACAACCCTGTCGTGCCGACCAAGCTCATCGACGTCTTCCTGCGCGACGAATATCTGCGCTCCTACACGATCGCCCTGGGTTTCGTGCACGCCCCGATCTTCGAACAGGACTATGTCGACCGCGCCCGTATCCAGATGCAGGCCGATGGCTGGTCGGCGGAGGAAGTCCAACAGGCCCGCTTCGTGGTGCGCGACGGGGACTGACGGAACTTCGCGGCCGCCGGGCCTTTGAGTGGGCTCACCGAAGCGGAGCGACCCATGCCCGGCCCCACGCGCGGCATCGTCCATCACATCGACCTCACCGTACGCGACCTCGCGCGCTCGGGGCCGTTCTACGACGCGCTGCTCTCCTTCCTGGGCTACCGCCGCGTGAAGCAGGAGGCCGCCCTGCATGTCTGGGATCTCGCGCCCGAGGGAAGGCTGCTGGCCGGCGTCGCCCTGCGCGCCGCCCGCTCGGACCGCCCGCACGACCGCACCAGCGCCGGGCTCCATCATCTCGCCTTCCGCGCCGCCGACCGCGCCGACGTCGCCGTCGCGCATGCGCTGATGAAGCAGCAGGGCGCCGTCATCCTCGACCCGCCGGCCGACTATCCGCAATACGGCGCCGGCTACCACGCCGTCTTCCTCGCCGATCCCGACGGGCTCAAGCTCGAGGTCGTGTACTTCCCGGGGTGAAATTCCCGTCGTCTCGACCGAAGCCTCGCGCAGCGAGGCGAAGCGGAGAGACCTTCTC
The DNA here is from genome assembly GCA_001557035.1 of Rhodospirillaceae bacterium CCH5-H10. Taxonomy (GTDB): domain Bacteria; phylum Pseudomonadota; class Alphaproteobacteria; order Reyranellales; family Reyranellaceae; genus Reyranella. Next base: position 13,229 of record LSKJ01000835.1, read on the forward strand.
TCAACGATTGAGCGGCTTTTGGTGGAGCGAAGGTCTCTCCACTCCGCTTCGCGCCGGTCGAGACGACGGATAGATCTTCCCGGTCCTACGCCGTCACCGGTCCCGGCAGGTCGAGCCCGACGCCGGTCAGGTGCCCGAACGTCTTGTGCAGCCGCTCGATCACCGGCGCGGGCAAAGGCGGCCGCAGGATCGATTCGATGTTGGCCTTCACGTGCGCCCGGTTGCCGGTGCCGAACAGGATGACGTCGGCGCCCTTCTCGTGGCGCGCATAGCGATAGGCCGCATCGGTGATGCTCTCCGCGCCGCCCTCGGAGACGAGGAAGGCGAGGGGATCGGCGCCGTCCGACAGGAGCGACGCGTCGAGCAGGCCCTGCTCGACCAGCTTCGCGAACACGGCACGGCGGTAGGCGTCGTTGCTGAAGATGTTGCGCACGACGAACATCAGCAGCGTGCCGACGCCGCGCCGCTGGGTCACCGGGAACACCTTGGCCCGCGCGCCCTGGTTCACCAGGCTGTAGGCCAGCATGATGACCTCCCACGGCGCCTCTTCGACCGCGCGCGCGAGCATCGCCTGCTCGGGATCGCGCGGCCCCGTCTCGGTGAGGCCGACATGGCGCACCTTGCCCTGCTCCTTGAGCCGCAGCAGCGCCGGCGCCAGCACGTCGCGATGATGCTCGTAGGCGGCGGGACCGACCGCGTGGAAATGGAAGATGTCGACATGGTCGAGCCCGAGCCGCTTCAGCGACGCCTCGACCTTCCCGGTCACCGTCTCCGACGTGTCCTCGGTCTTGAACAGCGCCTTGGTCGAGATCACCATCCTGTCGCGGTCATAGGCCTTCACGGCCGCGCCCACGATCTCCTCGGTCCCGTAGACCTCGGCCGTGTCGAGGAAGTTGACCCCCAGATCGATCGCCGCCCGCGCAACGGCCACGCACTCGTCGAAACTCGCCCCGCGCCCCAGCCCGAGCCGGCTGTTGCCGCCGCAGCCGAGCCCGGCGACAGAGACGGTGAGGCCGGTGTTTCCGAGGGGGTGGTAGTGCATTGGGGGGCTCCTGTGCGTTCATGGGTGTTGGAGAGCCTGCTTGGCTTTCTAACAGCGTATACTTGATCATATGGTATCGTCGGGCGAGTCAGTGCCACGAACACAACTTTTTGGAACACGTGATGAAGAACTTGTTTGACGCGCTGAAGACTGACGGCGGTGCGGCAATAAGAAAAATGCTGAATGATCGTGAGATCGAAACAGTTCAATTGGAGTTTAAGACCAAGGCGGATCCAACGCATGGTCAACTGACCAAATTGGACCGGGATGTCCTTGGGCCTGCGCTTGGCGCGCTTGCAAATTCAGCCGGTGGCCTGCTGATAATTGGTATTGATGCAAGACGAAACGAAAGAGGCGTCGAGGCCACGCGTCCCGTTCCTATCGCAGGGTTGGCAAGGTTTCGGAGTGATCTTGTTCGTGCGACGGGCGAATTGCTGCTGCCTCGACACGAGGCAATTGATGTGTTGGCCATAGAGGAGTGTGCAGGCTCAGACGTAGGTTTCATCGCGATCTGGGTCGATAAGTCCGGTCGGCGCCCCCACATGTCTCAGAATGACAAGCGCTATTACAAGCGAGCAGGTGATAGCTCCTATAAGATGGAGCATCATGACATAGAAGATGCGTTTAATCGCTTGGCTCCACCGGAGTTGGAGTTTCGATTTAGCGATAGATCGCGAGGTGCGTCGTACTCAGTCGACGGCTGGCGCGTGACAGAATTCTTTCTCGACTTCTCTTTGGTCAACCGTGGCCGACTTTCCGCCTGTGCTCCGTATGTGAGAGTAGAGAGCTTGGTAGGCGGGACAATCGTTCCAATAGTCAGTGGTACGGGAGGGGCTTCGATTTTGGCTCTGCATACATTTGGTCCAGTGCATTTGTTCTCCGGTGATGCAAATGTCTTTGTTCATCCGGGTTTGGCGTTACCTGCGTGCCGGTTAAAGTTTCCAGTATCTGAGCGACGGGGCCACGGTTCTTACATCGGCGACACCCCGGTTATTGACGCTGCTGTCTCTTTTGGCTTTGCATATGGATGCCAGCATCTGCCGATGCGCTCGGGCACTTTTGAACTAAGTGGAATCGATCTGGAGGACTTTGCGGGAACGCCCACCAGAATCCTGATCGAGAAACATCAACCCCGCAGTCGTTAGTAGAGATTGATAGTTCTCACTTGTCATAAAGCCACCTGTCACATAGGCAAGTTTGCCGTTGCAGAGGCGTTGTTACGCCGCTTTCCGTAGTATCCCGCCAACCCCTCCAACGCCGCCGCGCCATCGCCCTTGAACGTCGGCCCGTGCATCAGCGCGATGGTCGTCGGCTTCAGCGCGGCCAGCCGGCGTAGCGTCGGCGCGGCCATCGGCGTCGGCGGCATGAACGGCAGGCGCTCGGCGACCGCGATGGCGGGGGCGACGATGTCGCTTTCGGTGGTGGGATCGGCGGGGCCGGTCTGGGTGAAGAGGTCGCTGCTGAACAGCGTGCCGGTCGTCTCCTCGTAGATCAGGCCGGCGTCCCAGTTGTGCGGCACGTGCGGCGTGTCGAGCCAGCGCACCCGCTTGCCGCCGAGGTCGAGCACCTCGTTGTCCGCGAGCGCGCGCGGCGGGCGGTCGGCCATGTCGGCGAGCCAGATGTTGCAGCCGAGCTGGCCGTGCGCGGGCACGGCGTTGGGCGCAGCGGCGAGCCACTGGTTCAGCGCGCCGCTTTCGTCGCCCTCGACATGGGAGCAGGTCGTCCAGCGCAGTTTGTCGAGCGGGATCACGGTCTTCACCGCCTCGACGATCAGCGGGAAGAGGCTGCGCTGGCCGTAGTGGAAGAGCAGCGGCTCGTCGGCGTCGATCAGGAACTGGTTGAAGGTGAAGCCGGTCGGTCCGACGTTGGGCACGAAGGTCGAGAGCCGGTAGATGCTCGGTGCGATCTCGGCGACGGTGGTTTTCATCGCGGTCTCCTTGAGGGCCGAGCGAAGCTCAGCCCGTTGAGCGACAGGACATTGCCTTGGCAATGTCCGAGAGCGTCGAAGGAAGAGAGGCCACGGTGGCTCTGACCCCTCCGTCGCGTATGACGCGACACCTCCCCCTTTGAAGGGGGAGGTGCATGATTCCTACGGCAGCGGTTGCCAGATCGTGCTGCGGACCTCGCCGAATTCGCGCGGGAGCTTGGTCCAGGTGTCGCCGCCGTCGGTCGAGCGGAAGAGCTGGCCGAGGTTGGAGCAGACGAAGATCAGCTTCGGGTTCGCGGGATGCGTCGCCACCGTCCACGGCGTCGAGTTGAGTTCGCCCGGCAGGTGGGCGTCCGTCCAGTTGGCGCCATGGTCGCTGCTGCGCAGCAGCCGGCCGGTCGAGCCCGGCGGGCCGTTGCCGTTGGTCAGGAACACCGTCGCGTCGCCGTCGGCGCGGGGCACGATGGTGCGGGTGTACTGCCAGGGCGAATCGAGTTCCTGGAAGGCGAAGGTCTCGCCATTGTCGCGGCTGACGTTCAGGCCGCGGTTGGTCGTGGCGTAGACCAGCTTGCTGCCATTGCGGATGACCGCGAGGCCGTGGATGTCCTCGGAGTTGATGCCCTGGCCCACCTTCTTCCAGGTGCGGCCGCGATCGGTCGAGCGGTGCACGCCGTCGATCTCGACGCCGGCCCACAGCGTGTCCCTGTCGACCGGATCGAACAGGATCTGCGTCACGCGGGGCTTGCCCACGAAGATGCAGGCGTCGGCGAACGAGCCCTGCGCGGGGGTGAAGCTCCTGCCGCCGTCGGTAGAGACGAAGATGTGCGCGGGCTGGGTGCCGACCACGATCGTGTCGGGATCGTCCGGCGCCTGCGCCATCGCCCAGATGTCGTAGTCGTCGAGCACCGACGGCAGGTGCGTCCATTTCTGGTCGCCCTCGTTCCACCGGTAGAGGCCGGAATCGGTGCCGGCGAGCACTTCGCCCGGCCGCTTGGGATGCGCCGACAGCGCCCAGACGCGCGCCTCGAGATAGAGGCCGGATTCGATGTAGGGCCGGATCCAGGTCTCGCCGTCGTCGCGGCTGAACCACACGGACATGCCGGCGGTGCCGACGCAGAGCAGGTTGGGCATTCGAGTCCTCCGTTCGGGCGCCCTCTTTGGGTGGGGCTGCCGAGTATGACTAAGGGTCCCTCGCTGCGCTCGGGATGACAATGGTGTTGAGGTTGGCGCTGTGCGTCGACACAAAAATCGCTGTCATCGCGGGCGGGGTAACCCCCGCCCTGGAGCGCAGGCGAGGGACCTTTGCCGGACGCCCATTGGAAGCCCCGGACCGTGCCCTTGCCAACCCGGGACGATTGACCGACAGTCACGCCAACTGCGCCACGGGGTTACAGGCGCGGAACAGGGAGCTTTTAGATGAAATTCACCGCACTTCTCGGAATGGCGGCGGCGTTCGCCGTCGCGGGCGGCAGCATCGCCGCCGCCCAGACGCCGGCACCGGCGCAGCTCGACACCAAGAAGTTCAACGTGATCGGCACGTGGAACTTCCTCAACATCAACAAGAAGGTCGAACAGCCGTTCTGGAGCGAGCAGCTCGGCGCGGCCTCGGGCGGCAAGCTGACCGGCAACATCAAGTCGATCACCGAGCTCAACCTCAAGGGCACCGAGGTGCTGCGCCTGCTGAAGACCGGCGTCTATGACGTGGCGCATGCGCTGCCGATCTACGTCGACGACGGCGCCGCCATCTTCGAGGGATCGGACCTGTCGGGCGTGGCGCAGAGCGTCGCCCAGCAGCGCGAGATCCTGAGCGCCTGGATGCCCGAGATGCAGAAGGTGATGCGCGAGAAGTTCGGCTCGATGATCGTGTCGACCTTCGCCTTCCCGCAGCAGGTGTTCTTCTGCCGCGACGAGATTTCCAGCCTGGCCGACATCAAGGGCAAGAAGGTGCGCGTGCAGGGCGTCTCGCAGTCCGACCTGGTCAAGGCGCTGGGCGGCTCGGCGGTCACCATCCCGTTCGGTGAGGTCGTGCCGGCGCTGGAGAAGGGCGTCGTGGACTGCGGCATCACCGGCACCTTGCCGGGCTACCAGGCGAAGTGGCCGGAAGTGGTGAAGAGCGTCGTCGACGTGTCGCTGGGCTACACCGCGGGCTTCGTCTCCGTGAACCTCAACAGCTGGAACAAGCTCTCCAAGCCGACCCAGGAGTTCATGACGGGCCAGTTCAAGAAGCTCGAAGAGGCCGCCTGGGCCAGCGTCGAGGCCGATACCAAGGAAGGCATCGCCTGCGACACCGGCAACGGCCCGTGCTCGGTCGGCCCGCCGGCCAAGCTGAAGCTGGTGATGCCGACGGACGCCGACCGCGCCCTGGTCAAGAAGGCGCTGAACGACGTCGTGCTGCCCGAATGGGCCAAGCGCTGCGGCGCGGAGTGCGCGGCCAAGTGGACCGAGATGGTCGGCAAGCGCTACGGCCTCGTCGCCAAGGCGAACTGAGCCTCGGCTCGCCGCGGCCCTTCGGAGGAGGGGGACAGATGGACCGTCTGTGGCGCGGCGCCTCGGCCGCCGCTCTGTGGGGCGCGTGGGCCGGTGGCGCCATGATCCTCCTGGCGGCCGTCGTGGTGACGGTGGAGGTGATCAGCCGCAAGCTGCTCGCCTTCGCCTTCTCCGGCTCCGACGAGATCGCGGCCTATCTCTTCGCGGTCGGCACCTCGTGGTCGCTGGCCCATGTGCTGGTGACGCGGGGCCACGTTCGCATCGACGTGCTCTATGGCCAGCTCGGGCCGCGGGTCCGGGCGGCCTTCGACCTGCTCGCGATCGTGGGTCTCGCGATCCTCGTCCTGGCCATCGTGGACCGCGCCGGGGAGATCTTCCTCGACAACCTGACCGGCGGAAACCGCTCCAACACGCCGCTGCGCATCCCGCTCGCCTGGCCGCAGGCGCCGTGGTTCGCGGGCTTCGTTCTGTTCCTGATCGTCACCGTGCTGGCCTTCCTGCGCAGCCTGATGGCGCTGGTGCGCGGAGACCATGCGACGGTCGCCGCGACCATCGGCGTGCCGTCGCAGGACGAGGAAGTCAAGGGCGAGCTGGGATCGCTGGGCATCGGATCGCCGGACACGGCGGGCAAGAGGTAGACATGCTCGGCACCGCGCTCCTTCTTCTCGTCGCCCTGCTGGCCGTCAGCGTCCCGGTCGCCGCCGTCATGGGCGTGCTGGGCCTGGCGCTCAACCAGTTCTTCTCGTCCATCCCGCTCTACCTCGCGATGGGCGACATCGTCTGGAACGCCAGCTCCGAATACATCCTGATCGCCATCCCGATGTTCGTGATGCTGGGCGAGATCCTGCTGCGGTCGGGCATCGCCCATCGCGTCTATGCCGCGATCGCGACCTGGCTCTCCTGGCTGCCGGGCGGGCTGATGCACGCCAACATCGGCACCTGCGCCATGTTCGCGGCGACCTCGGGCTCGAGCGTCGCCACCGCCGCCACGGTCGGCGTCGTGGCCCTGCCGCAGGTCAAGATCCGCCGCTACGACGAATCCCTGTTCCTCGGCACGCTGGCGGCCGGCGGCACGCTCGGCATCCTCATTCCGCCGTCGATCAACTTCATCCTCTACGGGCTGCTGACCCAGACGTCCGTGCCGCGACTCTATCTGGCGGGGATGATCCCGGGCCTGCTGCTCACCGCCTTCTTCATGGCCATCGTCCTGATCTACTGCCTGGTCTCGCCCGCCAAGGGCGGAACGCGGGTCGAGAGCAGCTGGCGCGACCGGCTGCGCAGCCTGAAGGATCTCGTCGCGCCGCTGTTCATCTTCGGCGTCGTCGTGGGTTCGATCTATGCCGGCTGGGCGACGCCCACGGAAGCGGCGTCGATGGGCGTCTTCGCGGCCCTGGTGCTGGCCGCCTGGGAGCGCGCGCTCTCCTGGCCGATGATGAAGGCGGTATTCGAGGGCACGATGCGGACGACGGCGATGATCATGCTGATCATCATCGCCGCGCAGTTCCTGAACTTCGTGCTGGCCAACATCGGCGTCACCGACGGCGTCGCCAAGGCGATCGAGGCGCTGGGGCTGGGCAAGGTCGGCACGATGCTCCTGCTGATCGTGTTCTACCTGATCCTCGGCTGCTTCATGGAGACGATCTCCATGATGATCCTCACGACGCCGTTCGTGTTCCCCATCGTGGTCGGGCTGGGCTGGGATCCGATCTGGTGGGGAATCGTGCTGACGATCCTGATCGAGGCGGCGCTGGTGACGCCACCGGTCGGCCTCAACCTCTACGTCGTGCAGAGCCTGCGAACGACCGGCGCCATCGCCGACGTGATCCGCGGCGCCCTGCCGTTCGTGGCGGCGATGCTGGGCCTGATCCTGCTGCTCATGGCCTTCCCCGACATCGCGCTCGGCCTGCCGCGCTGGGTGATGGGCGGCAGTTAGCTCATGCATTAAAGGTCCCTCGCTGCGCTCGGGATGACAATGGTGCTGAGGTTGGCGCGGTGCGCCAGTTCAGAAAAAATTGTCATCCCGAGCGCAGCGAGGGACCTTTCGCTTACGGCTTCAGCACCTCGACGAGCTTCGCGTTGAACGCATCGGCCGCCTCGTAGGCCACCCAATGTCCCGCACCGGGAATGACGTTCATCTCGAAGTCGGGCTGCAGCGCGCGGAAGAGGTCGATGCGCTCCTGGATGTGCGGGTAGGTTGTCGAATCGAACTCGCCCCAGATGCCGGTGAGCGGCGTGTTCACGCGCGGCAGCACTTCGCTGAGCTTGAAGGCCTGGCCCATGATGCGGCTGCGCGTCCTGGCGCGCGTTGTGTTCAGGATCTGCATGTGGATCGCGATGCCGTCGACGGTCTTCGGGTCGTGCAGCATCAGGATCTCGAGATTGCGCCGCGCCTCGGCCGCCAGGGTCTCGGCCGGCATCTCGGGCAGAAGCTTGTGTAGCTTCGGGCCGGGCTTGCGCGTGGCCTTGAGGCCGCCGGCGCCGACCAGCGCGATGCGGCGGATGCGATCCTCGAACAGGGTGGCGATGTGGCCGGAGACCATGCCGCCGAACGAGAATCCCGCGATGGCGAATCGCTCGTCCTTCGGCAGCAATTCCTTCATCGCCGCCTCGACGCAGTGCGTCACCGACCAGATGTCGTTCACGTCGTCGGGCGGGTCGCTGTCGCCGAGACCGGGGAGATCGGCGGCGTAGACGGTGAAATGCTCGGAGAGCGGCAGGACGTTGCGGATCCAGTGGATCCAGGAGCCCGAGCCACCGTGGAACAGCAGCAGGATCGGCTTGCCGGAGTCGGCGCCGAAGACGTGCCACATCATCTTCCCCCCATTGCCCATGGGGACGCGCACGATCTGCGACCGGTTGGCGACCTCTTCGATATGTTCCGCGGCGCTGCGGCCGTCCGGCATCTTCGGGACGGCGGAAAAATCGAGGCTCATGCCTTGATCGCCCCCAGCAGGCGCTCGACGAACGCGGGCGCCTTCTTGCGGTCGATCCAGCGCAGCACGGTGACCAGGTCGTTGTCGGGATCGATCCAGACGATGTGGCTGCCCCAGCCCAGCGCGAAGTAGCTGCGCTCCGAGGCGGCGGCGAACTGGCGCCGGTCGGTGTTGAGCCACCACATCAGCCCGTAGAAGGGCGCGACCGGGCAGGGCTTCACCAGCTCGTCGGTCCAGCCCTTGGGCAGGATCTGCTTTCCGTCCCACACGCCGCCCTGCGCGACGAGCCGGCCCATCAGCGAGAGGTCGCGCGCCGAGATCACGATGCCGCCACCCCAGTGGCCGCCGCCCGGCACCGACAGCATCGGCTTGCCGTCGATCGTGTCGAAGGAATTGCGGTAGCCGTCCCACTTCCAGGTCTGCGAGCCGCCGATCGGATCCATGATGCGTCGCTTCAGCACCTGCGGCAGCGGCTCCTTGAAGACCTGCAGCAGCGAGCGCGAGAGCCGGTTCACCCTCACGTCGTTGTACTCGTAGAAGCTGCCCGGCTTCTTCATCGCGCGCCGCGTGCCCTTGGGCGCATCGGCCACGGCGACGCCGACCACGCGATTGTGATCGATGCGGTCTTCCTTGCCGAAGACGCTGCCCGACCATTCGCTGGTCTGCGTCAGCAGGTGGCGCCAGGTGATGTCGCGGTTCTGCTCGCTCGTGAACCCGTCGTCGAGCGCATAGGCCGCGACCTTGTCGTCGAGGCTTTTGATCAGCCCGTCGCCCAGCGCCAGGCCGGCGAGGAGGGCCAGGTAGCTCTTGGCGACGCTGAAGGTCATGTCGGCGCGGTCGACATCGCCCCATTCGGCGAGCTTCTGGCCGCCGCGATAGACGATACCCGAGGGGCCGCCGCGCGGCGTCACCGGGCCCAGCACCTCGTTGTCGGGCGCCTTCTCCCCGGAATCGTAGGTCATCACGAACTGCCCGTCGGGCATGTACATGCTGGCCGGCCACTTGGATTCGGCGGCCAGGGCGAAGGAGATGGCGTCGTTCAGGTCGTTCATGCCCGCAATCAACATTGGAGCCCGTCCGGGAGCAAGCGTAGAAAGTGCATCATGGCCACCGCAAATCCGCTCCCCGCCTCGATCACCATCCGCCGTCCCGACGACTGGCACGTCCACCTGCGCGACGGCGTCATGCTGGCGGCCTGCGCCGTGCACACCGCCCGCCAGTTCGGTCGCGCCATCATTATGCCGAACCTCGTGCCGCCGGTGACGAAAGTCGCCGAGGCCAGCGCCTATCGCGAGCGCATCCGCGCCGCGGTGCCGAAGGACCTGAACTTCGAGCCGCTGATGACCTGCTACCTGACCGACGGCGCCGACCCGGCCGAGCTGACGCGCGGCAAGGAAGAAGGCGTGTGGGTCGCGGCCAAGCTCTATCCGGCGCATGCCACCACCAACTCCGCGCACGGCGTGACCTCGATGGACCGCGTCGCGAAAGGGCTGGAGGCCATGGAGAAGGCCGGCATGCCGCTCCTGGTCCATGGCGAGGTGACCGATCCCGAGGTCGACATCTTCGACCGCGAGGCGGTGTTTCTCGACAAGGTGCTGGCGCCGCTGCTGAAGCGTCACGCCGGACTCAAGATCGTGCTGGAGCACATCACGACCCGCGAGGGCGTGGCCTTCGTCGAGGCCAACCCGGGACGCATGGGCGGCACGATCACGCCGCATCACCTCAGCTACAACCGCAATGCGCTGTTCAAGGGCGGCATCCGTCCGCACTTCTATTGCCTGCCGATCGCCAAGCGCGAGGAGCATCGTCTCGCTCTGCGGAGGGCGGCGACCTCGGGCGGCACGCAATTCTTCCTCGGCACCGACACCGCGCCGCACACGACCGACACCAAGGAATGCGCCTGCGGCTGCGCCGGCGTGTTCAACGCGCCGGTCGCGATGCAGGTTTATACGCAGGTCTTCGCCGAGGAGGGCGCGCTCGCCCATCTCGAAGCCTTCGCCTCGCTGAACGGCCCGCGCTTCTACGGCCTGCCGCCAAACGAGGAGCGCGTCACCCTGCACGCCCGCCCGCTCGACATCCCCGATATCGTGGCCGTACCGGGCGGCGGAAAAGACATCACCGTCTTCCGCCCCGACACGCCGGTGGACTGGAGCTTTTGATCATCGGAGCGCGCCACTCCAGTGGCGCAATCATGCTCATGAGCGCCACTGGAGTGGCGCGCTCCATTGAGGGAAATCCCACTCAAAGATCGCTCGCGTTCGACTGAATGACGATTTACCTTCGGGCCATGAGCAAACGAGGCATTCCCGAGGGCGCCGTCGTCCGCGGCACCGACAAAGGCTACGACGAGCCCCCCAAGGTCCCCCTGAAGCCCGGCAGCGAAAGGCCGGTCGAGCAGATCGAGAAGGTCTATCCGTACATGCGGCCGCGCGATGCGGCGACGCTGATCCTGGTGCGGATGAAGGGCAATACGCCGGAGGTCCTGATGGGCTGCCGCGCCGCCGCCCATGCCTTCATGCCCAACCGCTACGTGTTCCCCGGCGGCAAGGTCGATCCCGATGATGCGCGTGTTCCCGTCGCGACCTCGCTCGATCCCTTCGTCAACGAGCGCCTGATGCGCGCCGCCTCGGCGCAACGCGCGCGGGCGCTGGCGGTGGCGGCGGTGCGCGAGACCTTCGAGGAAAGCGGCCTGATGCTCGGCAAGCCCCTCCAGGGCGGCGCGCCGAAGAAGGACTATGGCGAGCACTGGAAAGGCTTCCTCGACCAGGGCATGGCGCCGGCGCTCGACTGCCTCGACCTGATCGCGCGCGCGGTGACGCCGCCCGGCCGGCCGCGCCGCTTCAACGCGCGTTTCTTCATGGCGCGGGCCGAGGATGCGACGGGCGAGATCCGGCATTCGAGCGAGATGGGCGACATCCGCTGGGTGCAACTCGACGAGGCGCGCGAGCTGCCGCTTCCGACCATCACCGGGTTGATCCTGGGCGAGATCGGACGGCTGGTGAAGGAACCGCCCAGCCGCAAGGAGCAGCGCAAGATTCCGCTCTTCACCACGGTGCATCGCAAGCACCTGATGATCGAGGAATAGGTTCTTGGCGGAGCGTGCAGACAACGCCCCGCCGCCTGCCACTCCCCGGCGTTCGAGTGCGGTGAGCGTCCTGCCGCGCGCTGGCGTGCGCCTGCGCACGCTGGTCCTCATCCGCTGGGGCGCCGTCGCGGGCCAGGCCTTCACCGTCGCCGTGGTGCATTGGGGACTTGGCTTCGGCATGCCGGTCCTGGCGGTCGGCGGCACGATCGCGCTCTCGGCGCTGCTCAACCTCACCGTCAGCATCGGCCGTCCCGGCTCGGCGCGCATCGACGACCGCGAGGCGGCGGTCTTCCTGGCCTTCGACATCCTGCAGCTCGCCGTGCTGCTCTACCTCACCGGCGGCCTGATCAATCCCTTCTCGCTGCTGCTGCTGGCGCCAGTCGCCATCGGCGCGACCATCCTGTCGCTGGCGAGCAACGTGGCGCTCACCCTGCTCACGATCGCGAGCATCTCGCTGCTCGGCCTCTTCTATCAGCCGCTGCCGTGGAAGGGCCCGCCGCCCAACCTGCCCGACATCTACCAGGTGGGCGTGTGGGCCGGCCTGTCGCTCACGACCCTGCTGATCACCCTCTACGGCTGGCGGCTGGCCGAGGAGCAGCGGCAGATGGCCGATGCGCTGGCGGCCGCACAGGCGGCGCTGGCACGCGAGCAGCAGCTCTCGGCGCTGGGCGCGCTGGCCGCCGCCGCCGCCCACGAACTGGGCTCGCCGCTTTCGACCATCGCGGTCGTCACCAAGGAGATGCAGCGCGAGATCGAGCTCGACGATCCGCTGCGCGAGGACGTCGAACTCCTGGCCGCCGAGTCGGAGCGCTGCCGGTCGATCCTCGCGCGCCTGTCGATGGATCCGGCCGGCGACGTCTCGGACTCCTACACGCTGGTACCGCTGCCGGCCCTGATCGAGGCCGCCGCCCAGAACTACGCCCGCGAGGAGATCGACATCACCTTCGTGTCGGGTCCTTTCGGCGAGGGGGTGCCGACGACCGCGCCGATCCAGTTGCGCAGCCCGGAGATCATGCAGGGTATCGGAAACATCGTGCAGAACGCCGTTTCCTTCGCCCGCAAGGAGGTGCGCGTCGCCACGCGCTGGACGCGCGACTGGTCGGAAGTCGAGGTCGTGGACGACGGGCCGGGCTTCTCCGAGGCCCTGCTCGACGAGTTGGGCACGCCGTTCATTTCGACACGGCAGGGCCAGGAAGGCCATATGGGCCTGGGCGTCTTCATCGCCAAGACGCTGCTGGAGCGGACCGGCGCCAACGTGACCTTCGGCAATCGCAGCGACACGGGCGGCGGGGCGGCCGTCTCGGTGCGCTGGTCAAACCCAGTCTTCAAGGCTACATAGCGGCCGATGTCGAAGGAGTCGCCATGACCCAGGACAGCGGCGCCAATCGCCCTGTGTCCCCTGTCATCGCCGGTGCGACGAGCAACAAGGACCGTACCTTGCTCATCGCCGACGACGATGCAGCTTTCCGCAACCGGATCGCGCGCGCGCTCGAGCAGCGCGGGTTCATCGTGACCGCGGTCGGCTCGGTAGCCGAGGCGCTGGCGCAAACCGCGCGCCCGCCGGCCTTCGCCGTGCTCGATCTCAGGCTGGCCGACGGCAACGGGCTGGAACTTGTGGGCCCGCTGCGCCAGGCGCGTCCCGACATCCGCATCGTCGTCCTGACCGGCTACGGCAACATCGCGACCGCTGTCGCCGCCGTGAAGGAAGGCGCCGTCGACTATCTCGCCAAGCCGGCCGACGCCGACGCCATCGAGCAGGCGCTGACCGCGCACGGCCGCAAGCTGCCGCCGCCGCCCAGCAACCCCATGTCGGCCGATCGTGTCCGGTGGGAGCATATCCAGCGCGTGTTCGAGCAGTGCGACCGCAACGTCTCCGAGACCGCGCGCCGCCTCAACATGCACCGCCGCACGCTGCAGCGGATACTGGGCAAGCACGCGCCGCGCGAGCATTGAGCGAAGCTTGACCCCTCCGTCGGCGTAAGACGCCGCCACCTCCCCATCTGAATGGGGAGGAACGAAGACTCATTTGCCTCCCCATTCAAATGGGGAGGTGCCCCGAAGGGGCGGTGGGGTCAGATCTTCACGCCCGCCGGCTCGCGGCGTTCCAGTACTGTTCGAGGTTCGAGATCAGCGCCGGGCTGAAGTGGCACCAGGCCTGCTCGCGCGCGTAGAGCGCGGCGTAGCGGCGGAACGTGTCGAGCGGCTCGACGCCGAGGCGCAGCGCGCGGCGATTGCCGATGGCGCCGACCGCGCCCGATCCGGTGAGGCGATCGATGACGCGGGTGATGGTGGCGTCGATCTCGCCCGGTTCCACGACCTCGTCGCAGATCATGCGGCCCACGTCGGAATCGCACTCGATGCGGCGCTCGTACATGATCGCCTGGCGCGCGAGGCGGTCGCCGACGAAACGTGACAGGCGCAGGTTCGCCATCGCCGGGATGATGCCTTCCTTGCGGGCCGGCAGGGTCATGTAGGCATCGCGGCCGGCGATGTTGAAGTCGGTCGCGAGCAGGATCTGGCAGCCGCCGCCGATGGCGAAGGTCTCGACCGCCGAGATCCAGAGCTTCTCGATCGAATCGCCCGCGACCTCGTCTGGCAGGACGTCCGGCCGCGCGAGGCCGCGGAACATCTTGTTCACGAAACCCAGGTCGCGAATCAGGAACCACAGGAACGGGATCTTGCCGTAGTAGAGATGCGTGAGGTTGATGCCGGCATTGTAGACGCGCCGGCCGGCATACTTGCCCTCCGGCACCACGTCGCCGCGCAGCACGGCGACCTCGCTCTGCCGGTCGAGGATGCAGACGTCGGCGCCGATCTCCGTCGCGGCCTGGGTCGCATTGTCTTCCGAATTGAGAAAGCGCCGGTTGGACAGGAGCAGCACCGCCGCCTTGCCCTGGCGCTCGACGCGCGCGTAGCCGAGGTCGAGCGTGCCGTCACGCTGGAACTTCGCGAGCCCTTCGGCCGACTCCTCGCGCGGCAGCAGCATGGCGTGGCAGAGGTGCAGGCCGCAGTCGGCATCGGCGAGGAACTGGTTGCAGAGAATGCCCTGGTCGATCTCGACGCCGTCCTTCTCGGACTGGCGCAGCTCGGCTTCGGCCGCCACTTGCGCCGCCGTCGGCGCGAGGCCGGGTACGAGGGCGGCGGCGTCATAGACCAGCCGTTCGATGCGCACGAACCTGGCGCGATTGTCGGTCAGCTTGTCGTACAGCGTGCGCGCATGGCGGCGCAGGAAAGCGAAGCGGGCTTCGCGCGCGGCCTGCTTCAGCGACTCGGCCGCGTCATAGGTCACGGGATCGCGATTCGGTTTGGAAGGCAGTCGCGCGAGGCGCTCCGCGGCGTCGCGCCAGTAGCGCGAGAAGGTGGCGACATCGGCCGCAAAATCGCCGCTGGCCGCGACCGGCGCCGGTGCCACATCCATTTCGACGTTCCTGCCCGAAGAATTATGGAGCGGGCGACGGGATTCGAACCCGCGACCTACGGCTTGGGAAGCCGACGCTCTACCACTGAGCTACACCCGCGTTGGCCTCATTCTAGCCCGCGGTTGCGCCCGAGGTCCAATCGTGTATCTCAGGCGGATGCTCGATGAAGTCCTCACTCCCGAAGAGCGCGCCGTCGTGGCGCGTGCCCGCGCCTTTGCCGAGGAGCATGTCGCGCCGAATGCCGCGCGCTGGGAATGGGAGCGGCGCTATCCGCTCGAAACCGTCAAGGCCGCCTGCGCCATCGGCCTCAACACGATCGAGCTGGCCAAGAAGCATGGCGGGCAGGGCCTGTCCTTCTCCTGCAAGCTGCGCGCCTTCGAGGAGATCGCGAAGCACGACTTCGCCTTCGCCTTCGCCCTGATCAACCACCACAACGCCTGCACGCGCTTCGCCCGCGACGGCCAGCCCGCGCATGTCGCGCGCCTGCTGCCGCGCATGTTGACCGGCGACCTGATCGGCTGTGCGGGCCTCAGCGAGCCCGGCGTCGGCAGCGACTTCGGCGGCCTGGAGATGGAAGCCGTCAAGGTCGACGGTGGCTGGAAGGTGAACGGCGCCAAGGCGTGGATCACCAACGCCGCGGTCGCGGGGCTTTCCGTGGCCTATGCGCAGACCGACAAGTCGAAGGGCTATCGGGGGATCATCTGCCTCGCGATCGAAGCGGAGCGGCCGGGTTTCCATCGTGAGCCGCCGTTCCAGCTCCATGGCGGCCATGCGATCGGCGTCGGCGGCTTCCGCCTCGTCGACTACATCGCGCCCGACGAGGCGGTGCTGCATCCGCCGGGCCAGGCGTTCAAGGCCGCCCTCGCCGGCATCAACGGCGCCCGCGCCTATGTCGCGGCCATGTGCTGCGGCATGCTGCAGGCCTCGCTGGAGACGGCGGTGCGCTACACGCAGCAGCGCAAGACCTTCGGCCAGCCGGTGATCGAGCATCAGGGCGTTCGCTGGAAGCTGGTCGACGCCGCGACCGATCTCGAGGCCGCGCGCCTGCTCTGCTATCGCGCCGCCCGCCTGATCGACGAGGGCGCCGACGCGGTGATGCCGGCGGCCTACGCCAAGAAGTTCGCGACCGACATGGCGGTGCAGCGCATCGCCGACTGCATCCAGTCGATGGGCGCCAACGGCCTGCGCGCCGAGTATCCGCTGGCCCGCCATCTCGCGGGCGCCAAGATCGCAGCCTATACCGACGGCTCGATCGAGATGATGAACGAGCGCATCGGCGCGGGGCTTGGCGCGGTGTTCGGGACGACGGCGTCGTAGCCCGAAGGACGATCAAGGGAGCGCGCAACTCCAGTTGCGCTCATACCCTTCCTGTCGACGAAGCTTGAGCGCCACTGGAGTGGCGCGCTCCAATGAGGCCCGCTAAGCGTTGTGCGCGCGCTTGAGCGCCTGGTCGAGATCGTCGAACAGGTCGCTGCTTTCCTCGACGCCGACGGAGAGGCGCAGCAGGTCGGGCGGGCAGGGCGTGCCCGGTCCCTCGATGCTGGCGCGATGCTCGATCAGGCTCTCGACGCCGCCCAGCGACGTGGCGCGCTTCCAGAGAGCGACCCGCGCCGCCGTGGCGATGGCCGCCCGCTCGCCGCCCTTCACGCGCACCGAGAGCATGCCGCCGAAGCCGCCGCTCATTTGCCTGGCCGCAGCCGCATGGCCCGCGAAGGAGGGCAGGCCGGGATAGAGGACCTGCTCGACCATCGGATGCTCGGCGAACTTCTCGGCGAGGCTCTGGGCCGACTTGCAGGCCCAGGCGACGCGCGGGAACAGCGTGCGCATGCCGCGCATCAGCAGCCATGCCTCCGTCTGGCCGAGGATGGTGCCGAGCTGCGAGCGGATGGTGCGCAGCTTCGCCCAGTAGGCGTCGTCGCGCGCGCCGGTGAGCGCGCCGGCGATGATGTCGGAGTGCCCGTTGAGATACTTGGTGGCCGAGTGCATCACGATGTCGGCGCCATGCTCGATGGGCCGCGTCAGGACCGGCGTTGCCACCGTGGAGTCGACGCCCAGCAGCGCACCGGCCTTGTGCGCGATCCCGGCGATCGCGGCGATATCCGACACGCTCCAGGTCGGATTGGCCGGCGTCTCGATCCAGACCAGCTTGGTGACGCCGGGCTTCACCGCGGCGGCCACCTGGTCGGTCTTGTCGGTGTCGACGAACTCGACCTTGAGTCCCCACTGCGTGGCGAAGGTCATCAGCCAGTTGCGCAGCGCCCAGTACATGACCTTCGAGGTCACGACATGGTCACCGGGGGCGAGGGCAAGGAAACAAGCCGTCGCCGCGCTCATGCCCGACGAAAAGATCAGCGACTTCGCGCCGCCTTCGAGCGCCGTGAGCGTTGCCTCGGCATGGTCGAACGTGGGATTGTCCGAGCGGGCGTAGATGCGCCCCGAACTGTAGGCGTTGTCCTCGTCCCGCAGATAGGTGCTGGCCATGTGGATGGGCGGCACCACGGCCCGGGTGATCGGGTCGACCCAGCCCATCGCCTGAGCGGCCAGCGAGGCGGGGGCAAAGTTCTTCTCGGACATCGGGGCACCGTCGGCTTACGGGAAACTTACGTCGATAGCGCCCTTATAGCGCATCGCAGCACTTGAAATGCCGGTGCACTAGTAGCTTCATATGTAGTGATTTGCATTCAGGATCGATAGGATCGGCACGGTTGCCGATCAGGTGGCGAACACTCGCTGGGGAGTCAGGAAATGGATGGTCAGACCCTGCACACGACGAAGCAGCTCCAGACAGCCGGTCGAGGCGACCGGGTCGCCCGTACGCGCGAATCGATCGTCGCGTCGGCGCTGGCCCTGGCCACGGCGGGGCAGGTCGCTCCCATCGTGCGTGACATTGCCCAGATGGCAGGTGTTTCCGCCCGTACCGTCTTCCAGCACTTCGCCGACACCGCCGAACTCTACGTCGCGGTTCTGGGCCGTGTGCTGGCGGCACTGGTGGGCGAATCGAAGGAACTCGCGACCGTCGGTCCGATCGAGCAGCGCATCGCCAGCATGATCGACCAGTGCGCCGACCGCTACGAGCAGCTTCGCCCGATGTGGACCTTCGTGGAGACCCTGCAGCGCCGCTCGCCCGAGGCCGCCGACATGATCTCGCAGATCTACAGCGCCAACACCGCGAACCTCTCGCAGGCCTTCGCCCCCGAGCTGGCCGCGCTGCCGGCCGAATCGCGTCAGCGGGCGCTGACGGCCCTGGCGCTCGCCATCGCGCCGGAAAGCTGGGTCGTCCTGCGCCAGCGCCTCAACCTGTCGGTCGAGCAGGCGCGTGATGAACTCAGCTTCGTGGTGAAGTCGGCTTTCGCGACCGAGGCCGCGCGCCACTAGCGGCACGAGGCTCTGCGCCGCCCGAGGCGGCGTGGGCCAGCATCTCGAGCGAGCGGTCGCGCAGGCCGAGCTCGCCGAGGTGCCTGACCGTGTTCTGTACATATTCGAGGCTGCTGCCGGTGGCGCCATAGCCCTGGCGAATCAGCTTCAACGCCTCCTTCGCCGGCAGCTTGCCGGCGAACTGCCGATGGGAGCGGTCGGCGAGATAGACCAGCGCCGGTACGATCCGCCCGTCATCCAGATGGATCGGCCGCACCGTCTCCTCATAGACGCCGTCATTGTCGATCTCGCGATGGATCAGGTAGCGGCGCACCTCGTCGTAGGTGGCGGCCGGCAGCCGGTGCGCCAGCCCTCGGCAGGAGCCGCCCGGCAGCAGGCCGAGGATCAGGCCCGGCTTCTTCGGTGTGCCGCGATAATGTTCGGAGTAGATGCAGAAGGCGCGGTGCCAGCCTTGCAGCCGCGCTGCCTGGGTTTCGGGCGTCGCGAAGCCCGGGTTCCACATCAACGAGCCGTAGCCGAACACCCACCGGGGCCTGGCGGTGGGCCTCGCAGCGGCGGCAGCCAAGCCTCTAGGCCTGGTGCAGGTGGATCAGCGCGCGGCGGATTTCGCGCGTGCGCGTGAACAGGTCGAACAGCTTGTCGCCTTCGCCCCAGCGGATGGCGCGCTGCAGGTAGAACAGGTCTTCCTGGAAGCGCTGCAGCACTTCGAGCACGGCCTCGCGATTGTTCATGAACACGTCGCGCCACATCGTGGGATCGGAGGCGGCGATGCGCGTGAAGTCGCGGAAGCCGCCGGCGGCGAACTTCAGCACCTCGCTGTTGAGATGGCCGCCGAGATCGTCGGCCGTTCCCACGATCGTGTAGGCGATGAGATGCGGCAGGTGCGAGGTGATGGCGAGGATGCGGTCGTGGTCCTTGGGATCGATCCGCTCGACCTGGCTGCCAAGGCCCTTCCAGAAGGCTTCGAGCTTGTCGACCGCCGCCGCGTCGCTGTCGGGCAGCGGCGTCAGGATGCACCAGCGACCCTGGAACAGGTCGAGCAACGCGGCCTCGGGGCCGGAATTCTCCGTGCCGGCCACCGGATGGGCCGGCACGAAGTGCACGCCCTTCGGGATGTGCGGCGCCATGTCGGCGATCACCGTCTGCTTGACCGAGCCGACGTCGGAGACGATGCAGCCGGGTTTCAGCGCGGACGCGATGGCCTTGGTGGCCGGGCCGCAGGCGCCGACCGGCGTGCAGACGATCACAAGGTCGGCGTCCTTGCAGGCTTCCGCCAGATCCGTGGTGCAGTGGTCGGCGAGCTTCAGCTTGTTGGCGAGCGCCGCGGTCTCGGCGCTGCGCGTCGCCGCGACGATGTGTTTGGCGAGGCCGCGCTTGCGGGCCTCCAGCGCGATCGAGCCGCCGATCAGGCCGATGCCGATCAGCGCAATCTTGTCGAACAGCGGTTCGCTCATTTCGGCGCTGCCACGAAGCGGGCGAGCGACGCCTGCACTGCCTTCACCTCGGTCTCGGTGCCGACGGTGATGCGCAGATGCTCGGGCAGGCCGTAGCCCGCGACCAGGCGCGGGATCAGGCCGTCGTTCATCATCCACTCGTTGGCGGCCATGGCGCGTTCCTTCGAGCCGAAGCCGACCAGCAGGAAGTTGCCGACGCTGGGCAGCGGCTTCAGGCCGAGCTTCGTCAGCTCCGTGCTGAGCCAGGGCAACCAGATGTCGTTGTTGGTCCGGCTGGCGTCGGTATGGGCGATGTCGTCGAGCGCCGCGATGCCCGCGATCTGCGCAGCGAGGTTGACGTTGAACGGCTGGCGCAGGCGGCTCATCACGTCGACGATGGCGGCCGGACCGTACATCCAGCCGAGCCGCAGCCCGCCCAGCCCGTAGATCTTCGAGAAGGTGCGGGTCATCACCACGTTCTCGGCCTGGTCGACCAGCTCGACGCCCGATTCGTAGTCGTTCTTGCTGACATACTCGGCATAGGCCGCGTCGATGATCAGCAGCACGTTCTTCGGCAGGCCGGCATGCAGGCGGCGGACATCGTCCTTGCTGACGTAGGTGCCCGTCGGGTTGTTCGGGTTGGCGAGGCAGACGATGCGCGTCTTGTCGGTCACCGCGGCCAGCAGCGCGTCGATGTCGCTGCCGTAATCCTTGGCCGGCGCCGCGACTGGCGTGGCGCCGACGCCCAGCGCGTTGATCGCGTACATCAGGAAGCCGTACTGGCTGTAGAGCAGCTCGTCGCCCGGGCCGCAGTAGGCGCGGACCAGCAGGTTCAGGATCTCGTCGGAGCCGGCGCCGCAGACGATGCGCGCCGGATCGAGACCGTAGTGACGGCCGATCGCCTTGCGCAGCTTGCTGGTGTCGCCGTCGGGATAGCGATGCAGTTCGGACGCCGCCTTGGCGTAGGCGGCCATCGCCTTGGGCGACGGGCCGAGCGCGCCCTCGTTGGACGAGAGCTTGGCGATCGTCTCCTTGCCGTCGATCGAGTCCTTGCCCGGCACATAGGGCGCGATCTTCATGATGCCCGGACGAGGGGTGAGCGCGCTCATGCCAGTCTCCTTCGAAAGTTCAGGTCACGGCTTGGCGTCGATCGGCACGGCATAGGCGCCGATCGCCGCCGCTCGTCCGTTTTCGAGGCCCAGGGCCGCTTCGAGTTCGCGCAGGCGCGGATCTTCGTCGGCGATCACGCCCGGCACCTCGACGAGATAGTGATGCACTCCGGCCACGACCTGGTCCAGCGCCGAGGTGAAGGCCGGGAGGCCGGCCTTGGCCAGCGCCGCTGCAATACGGTCGCGGCTCAGGCCGTTGTTGGCCTCGACGGCGATCAGCGCGCGATCCGAGCCGCTCGGTTCGGCGTCGATGCGGGCCAGCACGAAGGCCGAGATGCCGCGCGCGCGGGCGTTCGGCATGGACAGGAAGGGCAGGCGGGCGATGACGGTCGGCAGGGTCGTGTCCTTGCCGGCGAGCATCGGCCACCAGGGCGTGGAATCGGCCTCGAGCGGGGCGGGGACGACGCCGATGGTCGTCGGCCCGGCGCGCACCGCGGCCAGCACGCCGGCCGGCGTGTCGTGGGCGACGAAGGGGATCTGGCAACCGAAATGGTCGCGCGCGAGGTCCCAGTATCCGGGCTGGTCGGCCGGGCGGCAGATCGCGATCTTGAGGCCGGGCGTCTGGATGAGCGTGAAGGCGCTCATCATCTCGCGCCACATGCGATAGACGGCGCCGGCCGGGAACTTCCCGTCGTGCGTGGCCAGTCGCTTGCGCAGGACCTGCGCCTCGCGTCCCGGACGCAGCGCCAGGCCGCCCGATGGCTTGGTCGAGGAAATGTGCTCGACGACCTCCGAACGGCGACGGATCAGACCGTGCAGGTCCGTATCGATGGCATCGATTTCCTGCCGCAAGATTTCGAGATTGGGAGCGTCCATAAGGCCGTTATTTTCCTGTGCGCAGCGGCGATACTACGTCCGGACGGCCCGCGTAAAGGCAAACAAGCCGCAAGAGGCTTGCCTCGCGGCGCCGGCGACCGTATAGAGCCTCTCCGTGGAATTTGGGCCGACCGGCTTGCGACCACGTTAAACATCGCTAAAAGGTCGGAGTGCTCGAAAAAGCCCCCGTCCTTCCGGCCGGGGGCTTTTTCGTTGGCTCCTTCGCGGGAGAGGGCTGTGCTGAACGACCTTACCGATGCCGAGCGCAAGGCGCTCGCCCAGTGCCGCCACGCGGTCCTGGGGACGGACCGGCCGCTGCGGCTCGACTGCGGCGTCGATCTCGGACCGTATCGCGTCGCCTACCAGACCTACGGCGAACTGAACGCCGACAGGTCGAACGCCGTCCTCATCTGCCATGCCCTGACGGGCGACCAGTTCGTCGCCGACCGCAATCCCGTCACCGGCAAGCCCGGCTGGTGGGAGAGCATCGTCGGCCCGGGCAAGATCCTCGATCCGGCGCGCTACTTCATCATTTGTACCAACGTGCTCGGCGGATGCCTGGGCACCACCGGTCCGCTCGACACCGATCCGAAGGCCGGCCTGCCCTGGAACCTGCGCTTTCCGGTCGTGACCATCGGCGACATGGTGCGGGCGCAGGTGGCGCTGATCGATCATCTCGGCATTCCCGACCTGTTCTGCGTGATCGGCGGGTCGATGGGCGGGATGCAGGTGCTCGAATGGACCGCCAGCCATCCGAAGCGCGTCTTCTCGGCCGTGCCGATCGCCTGCGCCGCCCGTCACTCCGCCCAGAACATTGCCTTCCACGAAGTCGGCCGCCAGGCGATCATGGCCGATCCGGAATGGAAGGGCGGCGACTACCGGCTGCACCAGACGATGCCGTCGCGCGGCCTCGCGGTGGCCCGCATGACGGCGCACATCACCTATCTTTCGGAACAGGCGCTGCAGCGCAAGTTCGGGCGCGCGCTGCAGGACCGCAATGCGCTGGGCTTCGGCTTCGACGCCGACTTCCAGGTCGAGAGCTACCTGCGCTATCAGGGCTCGACCTTCGTCGACCGGTTCGACGCGAATTCCTATCTCTACATCACCCGCGCGATGGATTACTTCGACCTCGCGGGCGCGCATGGCGGTGTGCTGGCCAATGCCTTCAAGGGCTCGGCCACGCGCTTCTGCCTGATGTCCTTCACCAGCGACTGGCTGTTCCCGACGCGCGAGAGCCGCGCGGTCGTGCATGCGCTGAACGCGGCGGCGGCCAACGTGTCGTTCGTCGAGGTCGACAGCGACAAGGGCCATGACGCCTTCCTGCTCGACGAACCGGAGATGTTCCGCACGCTCTCGGGCTTTCTCAAGGGCGCCGCGTCGGTGCGCGGGCTGGGAGGTCTGTCGTGAGCACGCCGATTCGTGTCGATCTCCAGCTCATCGCCGACATGGTCGAGCCGGGCACGCGTGCGCTCGACGTCGGCTGCGGCGACGGCGCGCTGCTGGCCTATCTGATGAACTCCAAGCGGGTCGATGCCCGCGGCATGGAACTCAGCCAGGCGGGCGTGAACGCCTGCGTGGCCAATGGCCTGTCGGTCATCCAGGGCGATGCCGACACCGACCTGCGCGACTATCCCGACGCCGCCTTCGACTATGTGATCCTGAGTCAGACGCTGCAGGCCACGCGCGAGCCGCGCCAGGTCCTCGAGCAGATGCTGCGCGTCGGCAAGCGCGCCATCGTGTCGTTCCCGAACTTCGCGCACTGGCAGGTGAGGCTGCGGCTGGTGTTCGGCGGCCGCATGCCCGAGACGGCGTCGCTGCCCTACAAGTGGTACGACACGCCGAACATCCATCTCTGCAGCATCGACGATTTCCGCGCGCTCTGCCGGACGATGGGCGTGCGCATCGAGCGGGCGATCGTCCTGAACAACAAGAGCCGCCGCATCACCCTGCCGCCGCTGCTGGCCAACCTGATCGGCGAGCAGGCGGTGTTCATGTTGCGGCGGGATTAGAGGATTGCTTTCCTCCCCATTCAAATGG
>LSKJ01000836.1 GCA_001557035.1 Rhodospirillaceae bacterium CCH5-H10
CGGCGGCGATCGAGCGGACCTGCTCGTAGCCGGTCATCATCAGGAAGGTCGGCGCACGGCCGTAGGACTTCATGCCGGCGAAGTAGAAGCCGGATTCGGGCTGCACCAGTTCGCGCGCGCCGTGGGGGCGCACGCTGCCGCAGCTATGCTCGTTGGGATCGATCAGCGGCGCCAGCGCCGGCGGGCATTCGAGTGCCGGATCGAGCGACAGCCGGATCTCGCGCAGGAAGTCGAGGTCGGGCCGGAAGCCTGTCGAGACGACCAGTTCGTCGACCGCGACGTGACGGCCGGGGCAGCCCGCGGCCGCGACGACGAGGCGCTCGCCCTCGCGCGCGATGCGGCTCACGCGGAAGCCGCTCTCGGTCTGGATGCGTCCGCTCGTCACCAGGTTGGCGAAGGCGGTGCCCAGCGCGCCGCGCGCCGAGAGCTGGTCGGCCGCGCCGCCGCCGAACGACTTCTCCGGGGATTCGCCGCGCAGCAGCCAGACGATCTGGGTGGCGGGCACTTCGTCCTGCAGCCGGGCGAGGTCGATCAAGGTGCCGACCGCGGAATGGCCGGCGCCCAGTACGGCCACGCAGCGGCCGGCATAGCGCGCGCGATCGCGACCCAGCACGTCGGGCATGCCGTAGGCGATGCGGTCCTGCGCCTCGTGCTCGCCCAGCGCGGGCAGGCCGTTGGCGCCGGCTGGGTTGGGCGAGAACCAGGTGCCGGTGGCGTCGATGACGGCGTCGGCGCGCAGCACTTCCGGTCCTTTGCCGTTCTGGTAGCGGATCTCGAACGGCGCGGCGTCGCGGCCCCTGGTCTTCACCTTGTCGAAACCGGCGCGGCCGATCGCCGTCACCAGGCTCTGGGTGCGGATGCGGTCCTTGAGCGGCGTGCGCGTCGCCAGCGGTTCGAGATACTGCTCCACCAGCTCCGCGCCGGTCGGATAGTGGTCGGGCTGCGGCCGGTTCCAGCCGGCGCCCGCCAGCAGCCGCTCCGCTGCCTTGTCGATATTGTACTCCCAGGGCGAGAACATGCGGACGTGGCGCCACTGGCGCACCGCATGGCCGACCGAGGTTCCCGCCTCGAGC
The DNA here is from genome assembly GCA_001557035.1 of Rhodospirillaceae bacterium CCH5-H10. Lineage (GTDB taxonomy): Bacteria > Pseudomonadota > Alphaproteobacteria > Reyranellales > Reyranellaceae > Reyranella. The sequence goes on from LSKJ01000836.1 coordinate 1,074, forward strand.
ACGACGGGTTCCAGCCCGCGCTCCAGCAGATGCGCGGCGGCGGCGAGGCCGACGGGGCCGGCGCCGATGACGGCGACCGTCTTCGGACGGGTGATCGAATCGGGCATGTCTGATCTCCTATACTTCTAGAATATTGGAAGGACTGGGCGCAACAAAATCGTCATTCAGGCGACGCGCGCCGCCACGTTGGGCGGGCAGACGCCGTCGGCGCAGCACTCCTCGGCCATGTAGCCGAGCAGCTCGTGCATCAGCTCGTAGTTGGCATGGCACACGAGCGTCGCGCCCTCGCGCACCTGCGTGACGAGACCCACGATCACCAGCGACTTGATGTGATGCGACAGGGTCGAGGCGGCGACGTCGAGCTTGGTCTGAAGCCGGCCGACCGGCATGCCCTCGGCACCGGCCCGCACCAGGGCACGATAGATCTTCAGGCGGGTCGGGTTGCCCAGCGCTTCGAGGCGGGCGGCGGCATCGTCGAGTTTCATGCCCTCGAATGTAGGCACCGCGCCTGGAGAGTCAAACTATATTTCCAGAATTATAGAAATACTAACGAGCCGTCATACCCACGCGTCCGGCCGTCGCGGGCAGGAGAAAGGTCACGATCCAGCAGGCCAGCAGCATCGCCGCCGATGCCAGAAGGCATCCCGCGATGCCGCCCCATTGATAGAAGAGTCCCGACAGCAGCGTGCCGGCCAGCCGGCCGGCGGCGTTGGCGGCATAGTAGAAGCCGACATCCTCGGCGGCCTTCTCCGATCCGGCATAGGCCAGGATCAGGTAGGAGTGCAGCGAGGAGTTGACCGCGAACGGCAACGCGAAGAGGGCGAGGCCCGCGGTGACGACGAGGTCGGGCCGCAGTCCCATGGGCTGGGCGAGCAGCAGGGCGATCGCCAGCGGCACGGCAAGAAGCAGGCCCGCCCACAGGCGCGCGCCCGGCACTTCGCGGCTGAGACCATCGGCGCTGCGCGGTACGAGCGCGGGAGCGACGGCCTGCAGGCCACCATAGGCGATCGTCCAGGCGGCGAGGAACGCACCCACTTCCACGAAGCGCCAGCCCGAGGCGTAGAGGAACACCGGCAGGCCGACGACGAACCAGACATCGCGGGCGCCGAACAGGAAGATGCGCGCCGCCGCCAGCAGGTTCACGCCGGCCGACTTGGCGAACAGCTCGCGCATCGACTTCGAGGGCTTGGCCTTGCCGAGCTCGCGCGGCAGCAGTGTCAGCCCCGCGACGAGCACGGCCAGCAGCAGGCCTGCCATCAGCCAGAGCGCCGGCCGGAAGCCCACCGCGTCGAGCAACAGGCCGCCGAGGAAGAAGCCGATGCCCTTCATCGCGTTCTTCGAGCCGGTGAACCACGCCACCCATCTGAAGAGACGCCCCGCACCGTCGCCGGCCGTCGCCTTGATGGCCGATTTCGACGCCGTCTTGGTGAAGTCCTTGGCCAGTCCCGCGATGCCTTGTGCTGCGACCACCCAGGCGATGGAGACGAGGGCGGTCCAGGCGGGATCGAGCGCCGAGAGCAGCAGCAGGCTCGCGATCTGCAGCACCTGGCCGGTCATCAGCATGCGCGGGATGCCGAAGCGCGTCGCCAGCCAGCCGCCCGCGAGATTCGCGACGATGCCCGCGAACTCGTAGAGCAGGAACAGGAAGGCCAGCGTGAACGGCGAGTAGCCCAGCTTGAAGAAGTGCAACAGCACCAGCATCCGCAGCGCGCCGTCGACCAGCGTGAAGCCCCAGTAGGAGGCCGTGACGACCAGGTAGTTCCGCGCCGACCCTGCCATCACCGGCCCGCGTCGACCACCTGGCGGGCGAGATCGACCATGCGGCAGACATAGCCCACCTCGTTGTCGTACCAGGCAT
>LSKJ01000837.1 GCA_001557035.1 Rhodospirillaceae bacterium CCH5-H10
GCCTGGCTCTCCTCGGATCGGCGCGTATGGGTGGGAAGAAGTGCCGCGATCCTGCCGAGCAGGGACAGCTCGCCAGCCGGCGTGCCCGCCCGTGCCCGAATGGCCGGGCCGAACTTGCGCATGAACAGCACGGTCGCCCCCTCGCAGGCATCGTAGGCGGTCTTCCAGTCCCAGGCGCCGGCCGCATCGGACCCGCCGAAGGCGCACTCCATGGCTGCGCGCAGTGCAACCGCACCGATGCGGCTACCACGCTCGAGGTGACTGAGAAGAAGGTGGGCTGCCGCGGCAATGGCGGCGGAAGGGTCCGCAGGAGCGCTGGCGGACGAGCGTAGCGCAGCGGGAGCCGCCGCCGAGAGCAAGACATTCGACATGGAAGAGACCTCGGGAGAGCGGGAACGGTCCGAACCGGAAGGCGCTCTCTCTGGACCCCGCCGGCTCATCCCGTCCCGGCCGTCCTCTTCCTCTCGCCTTGCGCTTCGAAACTGCGGAACGTCTCAATGGAAAAAGCCCGGCACGGCGGCCGGGCTTATCCAACGATGGGCGGCAAGAACGCGGGACGGGCAACGCCACACGCGGTGTCGAGCTATGCAGCGGCGATGGCAGTGGGCTCGGCCTCGTCCGTCACGGCGTCCTGCCCTTTTCCGTCAGCGAGGAAAGCGGGAAGCTCCTCGGTCGACTCGGCAGGTGTGTCCGACATGTTCGCGCTGTCGTCGAGCCTCAGCGGATCGGGGAGCCAGCCCGTGCCGTCGAGCAGCCGCTCGGCCTCCTTCGCCATCTCGGCCTTCTTGAGATGGTCGATGAGCTGGGCAGCCTGGTCGCCCTTTGCTTCCCGCACTGCTTCAAGAATGCGAGGCTTGGTGACACGGCCGAGATAGTTGTCGACCGTCGGTCGCCAGCCGGCCTCGACCATGTCGAGACCGACGGCACGAGCGAGCCGGTCGGCCTGGGCGATGCGCTGCTGCACGCCGTGCGCCGAGACACTCGGCCCACCGTAGCGGTCGCCCTTCTCGTAGAGAGCGTTCACGCCGAACGAGACGCAATGCGCCAGCAGCGCAGCGCGGCGGCCGCCGTCAAGGGCGGCGAGCCAGTCCCACAGCGCGTGGTCGTCCTTGGGCAGCTCGGCCTTCCAGGCATTGTGCCGGGCGGCGACTGCCTTGGCCGAGGTGCTGTCCTTCAAACCGACCGCCTGGGCAGGGAAGAACACATGCCGCACCGAGGCGTCCAGGCAGGCGCCGGGAGCGCTGTGCTGGAAGGTGTCGAGGCAAAGCTTGTGCAGCAGCGCCGTGAAGGCGACCTGCGGGTTGTTCGCCACCGCGTCCCGCAGCGCGAGGGTGCGATGAGCCGTCAGCTCGCTCACGAGCCGCTCCGGCAACGGCTTGATCGCATCGTCGTCGCCGTCGCCTTCGTCCTCGGGTTGTCCGCTTCCCATGGTGATAACGGTACGCTGGCCCGGAACGACAAGGGCCCTCTCATCCGCTCCGCCGATCTCGCCTCCTGCCGGATCTTCGCGGCCCGCCGGCGCCGGCTCGTCCTCCGGCCGGACATAGCCGCGATCGGCAGCGAGGTGTCCGTCTGCGTCGATACTGACAAACACACCCGCACGCGCGATCTCGGCCGGCTCGTAGCGAACCGGACGGCTGTCGAGGGCGGTAAGCGCTTCCTCTATCTCGCCCAGCCGCGCGTCGACCTCGTCCGGCAGCTCGTCGGCACCTTCGTACTCGCTTTCGAGTTTGGCCTGCTCGGCGGTCAGAGCGTCGAACGTCGCCTGTTCGTCAGGCGTGAGCTCGACCTCCACCCCGTCGAGCCGCCGAAGATGCCGGGCATGGGCATACTGGAAATCGACGGCCACCTCGATCCATTTCCAGCCTTGGGTGGCGATCTTCTCGGCTTCGGCCGCCAGCTTCTCAGCGGCCAGGCGATCGAGCAGGGCTACGTCCTGCAGCCAGCCGCCTCCGTCCTCCTCGAACAGGTCGCGCAGGACCACGCCGTCCGCTGCCTCGTAAGCATCGAGACCGACAAACTGCGCACGGCGGTCCGACGCGCGCACGGCGCTCTCGGTGAGCTGGCGGCGGATCAGGTAAGGCTCCTTGTTGTAGGACTGCTGCAGCGCCTCCCAGACCTGCTCCTGCCGGGCATGGTCGCTCGTAACGGTGAACGCAATGAGCTGCTCCAGAGTCATGCCGTCCTCGGCATAGATCCCGAGCAGCTTCTCGGAGACAGAGGCCAGGCGCAGCCGCTGCTTCACCACGGCGGTCGCGACGAAGAATCGGGCGGCGATCTCCTCCTCGCCCGCTCCTTGGTCTCGCAGGGTCTTGAAGGCCCGGAACTGGTCCAGCGGATGCAGGGCGGCACGCTGGACATTCTCCGCCAGCGAATCTTCTTCGGCCGTACTCTCGCCCGTTTGATCACGGACAATGCAGGGGATCGGTGCCGTTTTGGACAGACGCTTATCTTTTACCAGCCGCTCAAGGGCCCGGAAGCGACGGCCGCCGGCCGGGATCTCAAACTGGCCGGTCTCGGCGCCCTCGGCATCGAGGACCGGCCGGACATTGAGGCTCTGCAGCAGCCCTCGCCGGGCGATGTCCTCGGCTAGATCCTCGACCGAGACGCCGGCCTTCAGGCTCCGGACGTTGGACTGGCTGAGCACCAACCTGTTGAAGGGAATGTCGCGCGAAGCGCTGAGGGTGATCTTCTGAACGGCCTTTGCCATGAGGGATACTCCGTGACGGACCGCCGAGAGACTCTCTCTCGACCTCCAATCCGCCACGAAAACCAGCGCAGCCCTCTTACTCCATCATATAGAAGGTAGCTGCGCTCTGCTCGCTGATCGGCGCCCATCCGACATTTGCTGCCGGGATTGCAGGGCGTCTTGGTCAGCGGGAAGACAGTGGCCGGGGCGTTGACGTCGTTGCCAAGGATGCTCCCGTAGGCCCGATGCCCCCGCTTTCCACATCGATGTGAACAGACGGGGAACGATTCCCGTAGACTCCCACCGGCTGCACCCATATTTCGACTATATGAAAGGTGAATACGTCCCCGGCCAGCCATACCGGGTCCTCAGTCTCGATGGCGGTGGCGCCAAGGGTTTTTACACTCTTGGAGTCCTGAAAGAGATCGAGGCCATGTGCGGCTGCCGTCTCTGGGAGAAGTTCGACCTGGTGTTCGGCACGAGCACTGGGGCGATCATCGCTGCGCTGATCTGCATCGGGAAGTCCGTGGACGAGATCCACGACCTCTACAAAGAGCATGTCCCGAAGATCATGAAAGCGAAGACGGCCGAGCACAAAACAGCGGCATTGAAGGAGCTGGGAACCACGGTCTTCGGCGATCTCAAATTCGATGCCGTGAAGACGGCGATCGGCATTGTCGCTACCCGCTGGGTGATCGAGCGGCCGATGATCTTCAAGGGCAGCATCACGCAGGCCCACGGACGGACCAGCACGTTTCAGCCGGGGTTCGGGTGCACGATCTCGGATGCAGTGCGGGCCTCGTGCTCTGCCTATCCGTTCTTCGAGCGGACGACCGTGGTCACGGGCGCGGGCGATCATATCGAGCTGGTCGATGGCGGATACTGCGCCAACAATCCCACGCTCTACGCCATCGCGGATGCCCGGCTCGCACTCAAGGTCGCGCCGGAAGACATGCGCGTAGTGAGCGTGGGCGTCGGTGTGTATCCGACACCGAAGCCGCGCATACTGAGCAAGATGTGGTTCGCTCGGTATTTGCAGAGCGTGCAGCTTCTCCAGAAGACGCTGGAGATCAACACGCAGTCCATGGACCAACTGCGACACATCCTGTTCAACAAAGAAATCCCGGCCATGATCCGGATCAGCGAGACGTTCGAGCGCCCGGAAATGGCGACCGATCTCTTCGAGCACAATCTGCTTAAGCTCAATCTGTTGCGTCAGCGTGGCGTCGAGTCCTTCGCCAAGGAAGAGGCGAAGCTCAAAGAATTCCTACTCTAGGAGACGACGTTGGCGATATCTGAAGATCAACTCACAGCCTGGGCCAAGCCGGGAGCGAATGTTGGGTCCGCCGAGACCTACGGCATTATCAAGAATGCGCTCGTAGGCACCGACACAGGCGAACAGAAATTCTCGGTCTTCCTGCAAGGCTCATACGGCAACTCGACCAACGTCATCCGCGACAGCGATGTCGATGTGGTGGTCCAGCTAGACACGATCCATTACCGCGACACTTCACGCCTGCCTCCGCCGCAACTCGCCGCCTATAAGCTGGTCTACAAAGATGCGGCGTACACCTACACCGATTTCAAGAAAGCCGTGACGACGCAGCTTACGAAGAAGTTCGAGAGCTACATCGTGCCAGGCAAGAAGGCCACGCTCATCAAAGGTGACAATAGCGGCCGGCGTAACGCGGACGTGCTGATCGCGGCGAAGTTCCGGCGCTACCACGCCTTTCATAGCCTCGGAAATGAGACCTATGACGAGGGCCTGTGCTTCTTCCTTGCCGACGGCACCCGGATCGCCAATTTTCCGGTGCTGCATGCAGACAACTGCATCGCGAAGAACAAGGATACGGGTGCGTACTTCAAAGACACCGTGCGCATCTTCAAGAACATCCGCAATCACCTCATCGACAAGAAGAAGCTCGCGGAAGGCATCGCACCTTCGTATTACATCGAAGGTCTGCTGTGCAGCGCTCCCAATCTGCACTTCGGGACCAACTACGCGACGACGTTCTACAACGTATTTCAGTGGCTCTGGAATGTGGATCGCACCACGCTCATGTGTGCGCATGGCCTCGACCCATTGCTGGGAGAAGGCTCGCCGACAGCCTGGCCCGCCCGGAATTGCACCGACTACCTGAGCGCGGTCGCTGAATGCTGGAACAACTGGGGCAAGGCGAGGTGGATCTGATGGGTCGTGGGCCTCAGCGGGTCGGACGCTGTATATTCTGCGGTCGTGGCGGGCTCTCGAAAGAGCATGTGTTGCCGGACTGGCTTCAAGAGCTATTCCCGCGCTCTTCAACCGATACGCATACCGTCGGGTCATTCGACTGGATCAGGATCCCTGAGCACGTGATGCCGATCCAGAACACTGAGCGACGGCAGGGTCAGGCGGGTACGCGCAAGGTCCGGGTCGTGTGCCGAGCGACCTGCAACAACGGTTGGCTGAGCCGCATGGAAACGGCAACAAAGCCGTTGCTGCTCGATCTCGTGCAGGGGTATTCGCGCACGCTGACCGTGGCTGATCAAAAACTCCTCGCGACGTGGATCGCGAAAACCGCAATGGTGGCCGAGTTCGTGAAGAAGGACCAAGTCACAGTAGGTCAGGCCACGCGCGATCGGTTCTACGCCAATCCCGAGCCCCCGGCGCACTGGAACATCTGGATCGCCTTCTACTCCGGCACTGAATGGCTTGCGGGCAACATTTTCCACCACGGCGTCGGTATGTACATGCCGCCGTTGGAGATGATGCCTGGCGTGAAGAACACGCACTACACGGTGATCACGCTTGGCCGTCTCATGTGCATCTGCACCGGCTGCGAAGATGAGCGTCAGGAAATCAAACTGGATGCCCGGATGGATCAGGCGGTGCGGCAGCTCTGGCCGGCCATTGGGCGGGATATCGCATGGCCGCCCGAGCGCAGCATCGATGACCAAGGCGCCCAGCAGGTGACGGGCGCGTTTGGCAAGTGGATGGGAACGGTGGTCCCGACGTTGCGCTCTGCCAGGTCCTAGCATCGCCAGCTATACATTTTGCGAAGCTAGTTGGTGGGCCAGCGCTTGAGACAGCGACGACACCAGGGGCCACACGGCGCTGCTAAAGGATCGAACGTCGCCGGACCCGTCACTCGCATTCAGTTTCGAATTTCGCAAGCAACGAAACCGCTAGGTTTGGACCTTCAAAATGCAGGCCGATTTCATCCAGCGGATTAGCCTCAAGACCTGACTGTGAGCCCCAGTTTAAACTGCTCACGACGACGTGGTCGCTATCCCAAACCAAGAACTTCGCGTGCAGTTGCGGTTCCGGCACGCCGGTGAGTTTCACAATGCCGTGGAGACGCTCTCGGTGCTTCGTCACATGGCTGCGTTTCACCGGGCCAGAACGGCGCGAATAGTAGATCCGGACGTCATTGAGCCGCCGGCCTGCAACCTCGGCGGGATCGAATAGCGCTGGCACCATGTTCGCACCGACTTTGTTCGTACAGCAGACGAACCGTTGTTGCGCTTCGTGAGCGGCGAGGCGTAACACTCGCTCGTGGTCAGCGGCATGTAGTACCGTCAGTCTGGCGGCGGGCTGCTGCGCGTCTTCGGAAGCCGACAACCGGCTTCTTTGACGCCGGAGCTCCGACGCCATGAAATGTAACGCTTCGGTGGATCGACTGGCACTGGAGAGTTTAGAGACAATCTCGCGCAACAGATCTAGGCCCTCCGCGACGGCTAGGGGCTCATTAAGTTCGGCCGAAACTTCGAGGGCCGAGAAAGGTGAGTGGAGCCAGTTACACGAGCCCATGATCACGACTGCCCCATCGCGGCCATCATCGGCCACGAGGAACTTTGCGTGGCTATGGACGGGATCCCTCTGCACCTGAAGATACCCCCTTGTTTGCCTGGCGGCGGACAAACGAAGAAAAAGTTCCTGCATCGCCGTGGCGTGCTTGGCGCGATCCAGGGAGGTGCCGAAGAAAAGATGGCATCTGACTCCCCGCCTGCATGCGTCCTCCAGTGACCGCACGATACGCTCCCGGCGATCTCGCCCTTTTTCGTCGGACTGCGAGGCCACGAAAGTGGAAAGGACAAAAATGTTAGACTTGGCAGCACCCGCAATCTGTTCGAAGCGCTGCAGGTGTGCCTCGGCACCTACAACAAGCTGATCCGCGCCAAAGCGGGTCTCGATCGCTACTTGGCGCTCCGACGGCGGGTTGGTGGTTTGCGGAAGAACGCCGGTCTCGATCGTCACCTTGAGGGCTTCGACGAGCTGATCACTCGCTCCCTGGGGAAAACGGCCCGCTCTGGCCTCGTCGAGATCAAGCACAAGGAATCTTGGCTCAAGGAAGGAGCTACTATCCTGGACGCCGCGCAGCCACTCACCTGGCCTGAGCGCGCCGACCATGAACTCGTTGACGCGTTGCTTCATCGAATATTGCGTCTCTGGGGGCTCGCCTTGGGGGAATTCAATGATCGTGCCTTTGCCAGGAAGCTTGGTGACTGGGATCGTGTCGACGTCCCTAGTCCTGAAAACAGAAAGTCCGACCTTCTCATAGACGACGCTGATCCCGATTTCGCGATCGGCAGTGCGTTCGGGAAGCGCCCGCCCGGTGCGTATGAAATCGTGACCAATCCTACTGGCCGACAGAACAGCCTGCGGCAACCGGACCTCGACGAGTCCAAAATCCATAAGCCGGGCGACGGTCGAGCCGACCACTTGCCGCGGAATCTTTAGGGTCTGCGAGACGTCATTGATAGTTCCCGGGATTCGATCAAGTGACAGCAGGATCATTTCCTCGACCGGACTCCATCCCCAGGTCCGCTGCACGATGCCAGGCGCTCTATAGTGCCACGCAGGGATGTAAATGTTGTTCACCGGGATAGCCGTCCCTGCTCATCAACAGGGACGACGGAAGCGCCCTTGCCGACCGCCGGAAAGTCGGTCACGGACAAGCGCCCGATTTCGTCCAACATGATTCGCAGAAAGCCGAGTTCGTCGCTAGTCGCATCAGGGTCGATCCCGTCCACGGCATTGCGGATGAATTGCCGACTACTTGCGAGAACGAGCTTCTGCTTTGCGCGACTAAGCAACACGTTCAAACGCTGAGGGTTCTTGATGAAGCCGAGTGCTCTCGAGCCGACAAGGACATTGTTGCGGACGAGGCTGGCGATAACGAGATCGGCCTCGCCGCCTTGGAAGCTGTCGCTCGTATAGACAAACTTTCCATCGCCTCGCGGGCTCGCGAAGCCGAACAGGGTGCCTGCGGCCACGTCGATCTGAGGCTTGAGTAGTCGTTCAAAGTGATTGACCTGGGCCAAGTACGGGGACAGCACGACGAGGGTTGGCATAGGCTCGCCTTCGCGAACGATCGGCCGCAGCCTCTTCACCGCGGCCAATAAAGCCGTTGCTTCCGCCTCATTGCGATAGGACCGCTTTACTGTTTGCTCGAACGCTCGCCTTTTGACAACGCTCAGCGACGGCAAATCCAGCATCACAATTGGAGAGGTGGGGAATCCGTCGGCGCACGCCACAGTCTGCTTGCGAGCCTTCACCCGTTCCGAAGATACTAATTCGCGCTTGTAGAACGTGTTGGAAACTAACTCGCATATGGCAGGATGCATGCGGCTCTGCTCACGCAACGTGTTGGCGATCGTGCTGGGGCGACCAGTGCCCTCAGCCCGGATTTCCTCGCGCGCGGCAATCGATTTGAAAGGCTCTTCGAGGCGTGACGCGATGGCAAGAACGTCGCCGAGAAGAAACTGATCGGTCTTGAGCACGTCGAGTGCAAGCACTACCTCGCTTGGCAGGTCGGAGACCGCAGTAAGTTTCTCCTTTGCATCACGCAGGAGTTCGCTCGCCCGGCTAGCATCGTAGAACTTCTGGCGTTCCATCGCGTCGAAAGGAGAGAGCTGATTGTGATCGCCAATCATAACCCGACGGTTTCCCAGGAGCAGGGCACCAATCAATTCAGCGCCGTTGGCCCGGGCGGCCTCCTCGATAAAAACCCAGTCAAATTGCTCGCCATCAGCAATCATCTCCTCAAGAATATACGATGACGTAGTCGCGAGCGTCACATCCGACGAGCGCAGCATCAAATGATCGGTGTCGCGCAGGGCGCGGTCGGCAGTCGACTCCTCCTTGGTATCAAAAGGTCTCAGCGCCTCTCTAATCTGATTGAGCTGATTCATCATGATTGCAGCGCTGGCCGGGTCCGGCTTTGACACGGAGCGTAGCAGCAAATGCGAGTTCCGCCTCAGGGTGCTCTCTTTCTCACTGGAGCGCGATCGCTCAACGCGAACGATGATGGTGGAGCTGGCTGGTAGGAGCTTGCGAAGCTCGTCTTCCATGTGGACAAGTGTCTCATGATTCTGAGCCGACACGAGGATTCTTGCATCAGGGGTTTGATGCAGGATGCTATCCACGAGGTGCGAGATCAAAAAGGTCTTGCCCACGCCGGGCGGCCCGATAACCACATTGATCGATCTGCCGGCGACGATCGACTCCCAAACTTCGATCTTGGATCGCTCCATGTCGATGCCGGCGGGCGGGCGGCCGGGTGCCGCAATGTCACGCAATACCTCATCCATAGCAACCTGTGCCGGATCATCCAGCGCCCGCAAGAGTTCGACATTGGATCTTGCAGCAACAATATTCATGAGGCGTCTTCGAATGGCGCGCTCGGTGCCGGTATCCTTGCGTGGACGGAGGAAAATCCGTTGGCCCCCTGAGACCGACAGGTTGGTTCCGAATGCGAACGCGGGTTTCCCGTTGATCTGGCCGCTCCCCTCGTAGTTGAGTTCAGGCATGCGCTCACGGCCCATTGCAGGGCGCACCGTTTGCGACAACGTCCAATTTGCTTTTCCATCGTCATACTTCAGTTCCCGCCTGAGCACTTCGGCTGCTGGGCGCAGCCCCATCGCTTCGCGTTGAGCGTCGCGCTCAGGATCATCGCGGGGTGCCAGCCAGAGGACGTTCGCTTCCGCGCTGATTGGGTTGAGCACATCGACTGGATATACGCGAAATTGCTCTCTTAGTAGGGTGAAGGCTTCAAGGAGAATGAGAGCGAACCATATTGGAACGTCGTTCGTCCCGCCGGCAGTTCGGATAGGTTCCAGGAGGTCGCGCCAGCGTTTGGCGCCAAGCCCAAGGTTTTGAACCCGCTCGGCGGCGCTCGCTCGATCTCTTGTTAGGTGCAGTCGATGGACTACGTCGACTGCGCCGTGCATCCATTCGTTTGTGCGACGCAGGTACGCCCCTTCGATCATCCCGATAGAGTCGCTCACAATCCTTATTTTGTAGATCGCGAGGTCGGTCATGAGGCGTGCGGTGTCCTGTCCACCGGGGACGAGACGGACGCCGGTCGAAAGCAGATCGTCGGCAACAAATTGTATGACCGCCGCTCGATCGGCGGCAGGTATGGTGCCCGATGCCAGGGTAGGCAAATCGCTGTGAACTACATCCCTCGAGGGATAGAGAATCAGTTCTCCATCGGAACTCGATCCCACCCTGTCGAGCTCAATGACGACGTTTCGCAACTCGTCGAGGACGACGGCACCGTTAAAGAGTTGAAACTGCGGTGGATTAGCCAAACGCTCCAGCATTCGGCGTTCGACGGACAAAAGTGCGGGAGGAGTGTCGCTGTCGAGGCCGAGTATCGCGCGGGCAACAGCGCCTAGGTCGATCCAGTCCTGCCGGAACGAGATCGCGATAGAGGCGCGCAGCAGATGGCCAGCTTCTCCGAGATCGGCGTCCGAAATATGGATGCATGCCTCGACTCCACCGAGACGACAATCGGCACTGTCGTCTCGGTATGAGAATATCGAATGCATACTGACGCCGCCGTGTACGACGCCTGCGTCGTGACACGACGCGAGCGCTTCTGCGACGCGGACCATATTCCGCCAGAAGACACCACGGCCTGCGCTCGTCAGATAGCGCCCCTCCCTTGCCCTCCGCCGCTGCGACGCTCCGGAAATCGGATCTCCAGGGTCCACCATGACGATGGCGAGCTCATGCTGGTCCTCTGCAATTTCGAGAACTTCAACCAGAACGTCTCGAGCGCGACGTGACGAAAGCACACGTCGAATCCGTCTCAATCCCCGGGCGACAATCGTTCTCAGATCATCGTCGAGCGAAGTGCCCGTCTTTTTGAACAGGCGCAGAAGGTATTTCTCCCCGTCCTCGATGCCGATGGCTTTTCGAAGGTGAGAGTCCCAACCGCCACTCAACCGCGCAAAAGAATCTTCCGCAAATTTGAAACGCGAATCTAGCCGAGGGTTAGACTTCTTGATGACGGCAGCCATCCGGATTGCGCCCGTAAATGTTTCCTGCTTAGCAGATTCGAAAGCTGTCTTGATGTAAACGATAGACTGCCCAGGCAAAACCTATTCACAGTCGTTTTCTGCTTATAAGTCATTGATTTTACGTGATAATTTATACTGGGCGTGAGTTCTTGAACTGCCACAGGTCGGCCCCACACGCGGCGACAGGCCAATCAGTCGACTGGTTCGGGGGCCGACCGGTCGCTGGTCGACGTTACGACCGACGAAAAGTCGTTGGAATAGATCGTTTCCCCAAGGATGGGCCATATGTTCAATCCTGGCGGTACGTGCCGGATCAGCACCGGATCGGGCTTCGGAGCAATAGGCCAATGACAAGTCGGGGCACACACTTGGCAAGCCAACACACCACATCGCCTACCGCTAGATAGGACGGTGAGTGAGTTATGATGGTTGGAGGCGGGATCTGAACCTACGATCTCTCGGCTATGAATTGGTTCAGGCGAGCCGATCCGTCCCAATTTCACTCCATAACACGCTGGAGCTAGCACCGGCATCGCAGGCTCTTGGCTTGTTAACTGTCGACAACGTACATCGACAATTCTAGGCGATGGGAGCCGTGTCGATGACGTCTAAACAATATCAGCCGGAGCGCGATCAGCATCACTCTGGACGCCGTCTATCTAGAGAGTGCGCCTCAACACCTTGTCGCGAGACGGAACAGCGCGCTGGTGCAGCCCGACCTGATCATCCCATCATGGCAGAAATCTTCGACGCACTTGCTCGAACCATGATTAACAATGACAGCGGTAAGCAGCGTCGTCTCGTCGAATTCAAGGACGGCTGCCGGTATGGAAAATTCGGAAAGACCAAGGCTTACGAACTGATCGCCCAAGAACGGATCAAGGCCTATAAATTGGGAGGCAAGACCATGATCGATCTGGACAGTGTGGACCAATTTCATGCCTCACTGCCCAGGGTCGAATCAAGAGCCAGCTAAGCTGCGGCCCTGCTGGGCGAGACGGTCCGGCTTCCGTCGCGAAGGCTGTCGAGCCGATCAGCCCAATGCTGCATCAAGCGCACACGCTCAGCCCAATAAGCCGCGCGGTTATAGATGCTGCGAATCTTGTTCTTGTCGCCCTTGCCAAGTTGGCGCCGCACCACCTCGTCGCGTCGCCGCCGCTTCTTTTCCTCCGTGGAATGGGCAAGTTGGGATTCAACGACATCGCCGTCGAACGCACCCTCCTCGTTGAGCAAGGTCGACGCTGTCGAACGGAAGCCGTGCGCGCAATGGTCGCCTCCGGGACCGGTATCGTAGCCCATGATCCGTAGAGCCTTGTTGAGCGTGTTGTCAGACATAGGCACATCATCATCGTATGAGAACAAGTAGCGGCATCGGCCGCTCAACGGCCGCAGCTTCAAAAGAATAGCGAGCGCCTGGCGGGAAAGAGGCACTTCGTGATCATCGCGCATCTTCATCTTCTCGGCGGGAATCAACCATATCCGGTTCGCCTCGTCGAATTCGGTCCATTCCGCTAGCCGAAGCTCGCCCGGCCGCACCATGGTCAAGGCGATCAGCTTGAGCGCGTAGCGCACTAATCCGCCGTTTTTGGCGTCGTAAACTTCAATGCGGCGCATCAGGTCGCCAACCTCGTCCGGGTCGGTCAGAGCCGGACGCGGGTTTGCCTTGGGTGCCTTGGTAAGCGCGTGCTTCAAATCGCGGGTGGGATCGCTGCTGCAATACGACGCGCCAATACCAAATTGGAAGACCCGCGAGGCCGTCGAGCGCAGCCGGCCGACGGTATAGTAGCGGCCGCGGGCTTCGACGCGTCGCATCGCCGTCAGCAAATCGGGAGGCTCGATCTCACACAACGGTCGATCGCCGATCTCGCGATTGAGCTGGCCGAGATTCCAACGCTCCCGCTTGATCGTCGCTTTGGCCTTGTTTTCCTTCTCGAGCTTCTTGCTCACCCATTCCTCGCCGACCGTGCGAAAGGTGTGCTTGTGCTTCTCGTCGTCCTTTCGCTGCGCCTCGCGCACTGCGGCCGGATCCTGCCCCTGGTCTAGCAATTTCTCTGCGTCGTGCCGCTTCTCGCGGGCGGACTTCAGTCCGACGCCGGGAAAGGTGCCAAAGGACAGGTTCTTGCGTTTGCCGCCGAAACGGTAGCGGTAGAGCCACAGCCTAGTCCCATTGGGTCGCACCACAACGCTTAGGCCCTGGCCGTCAGCGAGCGTGTACTCCTTGTCGGCCGGCTTGGCATTGCGGATTTTGGTGTCGCTCAGTTCATCCATGGGAGAGGTCCCTCGTAAACTGCGAGTCGCCAGTGTACCCGGCCCTTCCAGCGTACCTACAGTGTACCCAGAGAAGCCGGATTCTTTCGGACGGCCGCGAACGGCGCCGAGCGTCAATATACGCTCAAAGCCTGATTTTACGAGCGTTCTGAGGGGTCGGCGAACGAGCGCGGACGACAAAGAACTAGTCTGGATGGAAGAATGGTGCCCCGAGACGGAATCGAACCGCCGACCCCATCATTACGAATGACGTGCTCTACCAGCTGAGCTATCGGGGCGCGGAGGCGGGTTTAAGGGAAAGGGAGCGCGGGCGCAAGGAGCCGTTTCGGGCCCTCCCCGGCGCCTCAATTCGGCCGGAACCGAAGCATTCGGCGCGCCGCGCGGCTATAGAACCCCGGCATGACGACGCTCCTCTCCCTGCTGCCCCTCCTCCTCGTCCTGGGCCTCCTCGCCTCGGGCCGCGCCAGCGCCCTCGTGGCCGGGCTGGCCGGGCTGGCCGCGACGCTGGCCGCCTCGGCGGCCCTCGTGATGCAGGGGGCTGGACCGGAGGGGGGCGGCCCGGCCGCCGTGGCACTGCTGTTCCGCCGCGAGGTGCCAGCGGGCCTCTGGCTCTCCTGGCACGTCATCGCGATCATCGTCACCGGCGTCTTCTTCCACCGCGCCACGCTCGCGCGCGGCGGCGGCGGCACGACCGCGGCGCTCGAGGCCACGCCGCGCCGCCTGTTCTCCGTGTGCTTCCTGCTGGCGCCCTTCGCCGAATCGGTGACGGGCTTCGGCGTCGGCTACATCATTGCCCTGGCGGCGCTGCGGCGGCTGGGGATCGGCGGGATGCCGGCGCTGCTGCTCGGCCTCTACAGCCAGTCGCTGGTGCCGTGGGGCGCACTCGCCATCGGCACCACGGTCGGCGCGACCCTGGCCGGCCTGACGCCCAACGAACTGGGCCTCGGCTCGGCGGTGCTGCAGGTGCCGATCCACGTCCTCTATCTCGGCCTCTACTGGCGCTTCGCGCGCGAGGCGGGCGTCCCCGTGCCGGTGCGGCAGAAGCTCGACGATGCGCTGTGGACGGCGCTGCTGCTGGCGCTGATCTGGCTGGCCAACCGCCACAGCGACGTCGAGATCGCCGCCGCGGCGCCGACCGCCTTCCTGCTGGCCGTGCGCTACTGGCGCGACGAGCGTCCGGACATGGCGCAGGCGCGCGCCACGCTGCGCTCGGCCGCGCCCTACGTCGCCCTCACCCTGGTCCTCTGCGCCACGCGGCTGGTGACGCCGCTGCGCGACCTGCTGAAGCCGCTGTGGGCGATGCGGCCCTTCGACAACCAGCCGGCCTTCGCGCCCTTCTACGCGCCCGGCTTCTGGCTGCTGGCGATCGGCCTCGCCGTCGCGCTGGCCGCCCGCGCCCCGCTCGCGAAGGTCACGAAGGAAGCGCTCACCGGCGCCTGGCGTGCCTGCGCGGTGACGCTCGCTTTCGTGGTGATGGCCGAGTTCTATGTCGGCTCCGGCATGGCGACCTCGATCGCCGAGGCGTTGCGGTCCGTCGCGGGCCGCGGTGCGGCGCTGGGCGTACCACTGTTCGCCGCGGTCGGCGGTTTCCTCACGGGCAGCGGCGCGGCGGCCAATGCCATGCTGATGCCGATGGAGACCGCGCTCGCCCGCGCCGTCGCCGTCGACCCGGCCTGGATCGCCGCCGTCCAGAACAGCGTCACGACCAACCTCACCATGCTGTCGCCGATCCGCGTCTCGATGGGCGCGGCCATCCTGGCGCTCTCGACCTCCGACGCGATCCTCTACCGCCGCGCCTGGCCGCTCGCGCTGCCGCCGCTGTTGACGGGCCTCGCGGCGGTGCTGGTGCTGCTGATACTTTCCTGAAGCGGTCACATCCAGAAAGCAGAGAGACAAGCAATCATGACCGATAAAATCGTCAAGGGACCAGCCTCTTACTTCCCCTCGATCGAGAAGACGTACGGGCGACCCATCAGCGAGTGGCAGGCAGTCGTGCGAAAGGCCCTTCCGGCGAAGCACATGGAATTGGTCGCCATGCTCAAGAGCGACCACGGAATGGGGCATGGGCATGCCAATGCCATCGTGGCGCACACGCTGGCGGAGGATGCGAAGTAGAACGGGGTTGGCGGCGAGCCACTTCACACCCTCTGGCACGGCCCCATTTTGCCTCTATGATCGCGGCCGCCCTGGAGCACAGGGACGGCATTTCGCGGGAGAGAACGATGGCCAAGGTGGCATTTCTGGGACTGGGCGTGATGGGCTTTCCGATGGCGGGGCATCTCGCCGCCAAGGGTCACGAGGTCACGGTCTATAACCGCACCTTCGCCAAGGCCGAGGCCTGGACGCAGAAGCATAAAGGCAAGGCCGCCAAGACCCCGCGCGAGGCGGCGGCCGGCCAGGAGATCGTATTCTGCTGCGTCGGCAACGACGACGACCTGCGCTCGGTCGTGCTGGGTCCGGACGGCGCGTTTGCCGGCATGGGCAAGGGCACCATCTTCTTCGACAACACCACCGCCTCGGCCGACATCGCCCGCGAGCTTCATGCCGAGGGCAAGAAGCTCGGCATCGACTTCATCGACGCGCCGGTCTCGGGCGGCCAGGCGGGCGCCGAGAACGGCCAGCTCACGGTGATGTGCGGCGGCGAGCAGGGCCCGTTCGACAGGGCCAAGCCGGTGGCCGACGCCTTCTCCAAGGCGGTCACGCTGATCGGCCCCCCGGGCTCGGGGCAGATCACCAAGATGATGAACCAGATGTGCATCGCCGGCATCGTGCAGGGCCTCGCCGA
The DNA here is from genome assembly GCA_001557035.1 of Rhodospirillaceae bacterium CCH5-H10. Taxonomy (GTDB): domain Bacteria; phylum Pseudomonadota; class Alphaproteobacteria; order Reyranellales; family Reyranellaceae; genus Reyranella. Next base: position 16,032 of record LSKJ01000837.1, read on the forward strand.
GGCGCTGAACCTCGGCCAGCGCGCCGGGCTCGACATGGAGAAGGCGCTGGGTGCCATCTCCAAGGGCGCGGCGCAGAGCTGGCAGATGGAAAACCGCTGGCAGAACATGGTGAACGGCAAGTTCGACTACGGCTTCGCCGTCGACTGGATGCGCAAGGACCTCGGCATCGCCATGGCCGAGGGCAAGCGCCAGAAGGCCGGCATGCCGCTGGTCGCGCTGGTCGACCAGTTCTACGAGCGGGTGCAGGCGCGCGGCGGCGGCCGCTGGGACACGTCGAGCCTGATCCAGCCGCTGCAGAAGCCGTAAGCGGCCGGGGCGCGCGGCATGAGCGGCGGGTACACGCTGTGGGGCCGGCCCGGGTGGGGCTCGGCCATCGTGGAGGCGCAGCTCGACTGGTACGGGCTGCCCTTCACCTTCGAGCCGGTCGAGGACCTGTTCAAGACGCCGGGTGCGAAGGCGCGGCTCGAGAAGGTGAACCCGCTGGCGCAGGTGCCGACCCTGGTCCTGCCCGACGGCACCGTCATGAGCGAGAGCGCCGCCATCACGCTGCTGCTGGCCGACATCACCGGCAGCGATTCGCTGGTGCCGGCCGCGGGCAGCGCGGACCGCGCGAAGTTCCTGCGCTGGCTGGTGTTCATCGTCGCCAACATCTACCCGACCTTCACCTACGCCGACGATCCGTCGCGCTTCGTCTCGGTGAACAACGCGCGCGATCCGTTCCGCGCCGCCACCGACGCCTACGCGCAGCGGCTGTGGCGCCAGGTCGAGAGCGAGGCCGGCGCGCCGTGGTTCCTGGGCGAGCGCTTCTCCGCCCTCGACATCTACCTCTCCGTCATGACGCGCTGGCGTCCGCGCCGTGGCTGGTTCGAGATCGAGACGCCCAGGCTGTTCGCCATTGCGCGCAAGGCCGATCAACGGCCGGAACTCAAGGAAATCTGGAGGAGGAACTTCCCGTGAAACGCTCCATCAATCGCCGCAACTTCGTCGCGCTCGCCACCACGGGCCTTGCCACGACCGCCCTCGCCGGCACCGCCCGTGCTCAGGCCAACTATCCCGACAAGCCGATCACCATGGTGGTGCCCGCGCCGCCGGGCGGCGGCACCGATCTCGTCACGCGGCTCTATTCCGACCTGCTGGGCCAGGAGCTGGGCGTGCAGGTGATCGTCGACAACAAGGGCGGCGGCAACGGCAACATCGGCACCGCCATCGTCGCCCGCGCCAAGCCCGACGGCTACACGCTGCTGATGCAGTATTCGGCCTACCATTCGGCCAACCCGGCGCTGATCAAGGATCTCAACTGGAAGCCCGACGATTTCGTGGGCGTCGCAATGGGCGCGGTGGCGCCGCACGTCATCGTGGTCGCCAAGAAGGTGCCGGCCGACGACCTCAAGAGCTTCATCGCCTACGCCAAGGCCAATCCGGGCAAGCTGAATTACGCCTCGGTCGGCGCCGGCTCGGTGCCGCATCTCGGCGGCGTGCTGCTGAACAAGGCGGCGGGTCTCGACCTCATCCACGTGCCCTACAAGGGCGCCGGCCCCGCCACCGCGGACACCGTCGCGGGTCAGGTCGAGCTGTTGATCGTGACGCCACCCTCCGTATCCGGCCACATCCGCAACGGCAACCTCAAGGCGCTGGCGCTGGCGAGCGACAGCCGCCTGCCGGCCTTCCCCGACATCCCGACGACCACCGAAGCGGGCCTGCCGGGCTTCATCCTCGACGGCTGGTTCGCGTTGTTCGCACCGGCCGGCACGCCGCAGCCGATCGTCGACAAGTTGAACGCGGCGATGCGCAAGGTCGGCAAGATGGAAGCCGTCGTCGCCCGCGCCAACCAGCTCGGCATCGTCCTGAAGGACTGGACGCCGGCCCAGATGAACGACTTCGCCAAGGGCGAAGTCGAAACCTGGGGCAAGGTGATCCGCGACAACAAGATCACGTTTACGGAGTAGGTGCGCGCTCGATCGAACCTCTTCGCACCTCCCCCGTCACACGGGGGAGGCCGGGAGGGGGAAAGCAACGCGAAGACTTTGAGCAAGAGAGAGGTCGGGATCCGTGGCTCTCCCCCCTCC
>LSKJ01000084.1 GCA_001557035.1 Rhodospirillaceae bacterium CCH5-H10
AATGACCTGCGTGAGCGTGTCGTAGCCGCCGTCGGAGCCGGCGATAGCTGTCGGTCTATGGCGGCACGGTTTGGTGTTGCGGCGTCTACGGTGGTGAAGTGGTCGCAGCGTTACCGGGCGACGAGGTCGGTGGCGCCGGGCAAGGTCGGCGGGCACCGCAAACCGGTGCTGAATGCCCATCGGGCCTTCATCCGCAAGCGGATCGACCAGATGCCGCACCTGACCTTGCACAAGCTCAAGGACGAACTGGCGGCCCGGGGCGTCGTCGTCTCGCACAATAGGGTGTGGACGTTCCTGCGCCGCGAAGGGCTCAGCTTCAAAAAAAACACTGTTCGCTCTTGAGCTGGCCCGGGCCGACGTGGCCCGTCGGAGGCGGCGCTGGAAGGCCCTGCAGGCCGGGCTCGACCCGCGACGCCTGGTCTTCATCGACGAGACCTGGATCAAGACAAACATGGTTCCCCTGCGCGGCTGGGCCCCGAAGGGCCAGCGCCTGCGCGGCTTCGCCCCTCAGGGGCGGTGGCAGACCCTGACCTTCCTCGGCGCACTGCGTTGGGATGGGATCACCGCGCCCTGCATCTTCGACGGCCCGATCAACGGAAAGTGCTTCCGCGCCTATGTCGAGCAGCTGCTCCTGCCCGTCCTGCGGCCCGGAGACATCGTCGTCCTCGACAATCTCGGCAGCCACAAAGGCAAGGCCCTGCGCCCGATGCTCAAGGCCGTCGGCGCCAGGCTGTGGTACCTGCCGCCATACTCACCTGACCTCAACCCGATCGAACAGGCCTTCTCCAAGATCAAACACTGGATGCGCCTTGCCCAGAAGCGCACTCCCGAAGGGCTCTCGCGATACGTCGCAAAACTCCTCAAGACCATCCGGCAACCCGAATGCTCCAACTACATCCACAACGCAGGATATGCTCACGTCAAAACGTGAAACGCTCTAGGCCGGATGCGATCTCTCAGGCAACCGGGCTGACAGAAGCGGGCAAAGTCGAGGCGGTTCCCGGCTTTATCGAGATCTGCACTTTCAACTTTCACGCGGCCATCGCGTTGTCAGCTCCAGAACTGGAGCCAGAAACGGAGGTCGATTCGCGTATGCCAAGAGACATTCGAACGATGCCCAAAGGCCTGATCGCACCGCTGACGCAGGCGGCGCTCGCGTCCCTGCGCGGGCTTGCCGACGGAACTGAATCGTCGATGGCCGACGATCACCGCGCGCGCCTGCTTTACCTGGCGCTGATCGAGTCCGGCCCCGAAGGTGACGCCATCACGGCGCTGGGCCGCGAGCGGCTCGCGTCCGATCGTTAGTAGTTGCCGGCGCTGGACGTCACACAGCCCGGGTCGACAGCCGCTTTCACGATCTTCAGGAAGCTCTCCAGCGGACAGGCGTTGTTCACCAAATCCGCCGCACAGGCCGGCAGGGCAACCTGAGTCATGCCGGGCGGATCGCGGTAGCTGAGCGGTGCACGACGCCGCATCTCGTCCAGCGTCTGCGCATAATAGGCGAGACGCACATAGCGTCTCCCCGTGCTGACATCACGAAACTGTTCGAAGGCCAGCGCGCCGCCGGGCGACGCCTCCGCCGGCAGATAGCCGGGAATCTGCCAGGTGAGCCCAAGCAGGGCGGCGATATTGTGGATGTTGCTCTGGTGGCCGACCAGCAGACCCAGACGGACGGGCTGGCCTGTCGCGGCGTGTCCCGGGAAGCTGTGCCCGTTCACGAGGATGGCACCGATCAGCGCGAGGAGATTGGAGCCGCGCTGCTGGGCGATCGGCATTGTCTTCTGCGTGAGATCCTGGACGAACTGGTGGATCGACAGCAGCTCGCTCAGCGTCGCATCGTGGGCGATCCGACCCCAGGCGACCTGGTCCTTCGGCATTCCCTCGGCCGACTGCATCAGGAAATTCTCGGCCGCCGTCGACGCATAACCCAGCGGTCCGCGCAGCCTCACCCAGCCGTCGGCATCGGCGACCACGCTCGACGCCACGCCGGCCTCCCCGCAACTGCCGCCGCCCACGCCCTTGGTCGCGCCTGCCGGGCAGAGAACCGATTGCATCATCGTGAGCTGCGGGGCGTAGGTCCGCAGCGCCGAGGCGAAGCTGCCGCCCAGCCGCGCCATGACGGCGGCCTGGTTGGCCGCACCGTTCATCGGACAGGAAGCGGTCGGCTGCGGATGGAAGATCGGATCGGGCACGGTGAAGTTGGCCTGGTTGCGCAGCGGCAGGTTGGCGCAGCGCGGATACATGCCGGCCAGGATCGCCGCGCCGGTCACGCGGGTGCGCTGGTCGAGATCGGTCCAGGCCGCGACCGTTCCCACGGTCGGGCAATCGTCCGCCTGGATCAGTCCGCGCCCGCCATAGAGCACACGATAGTAGGTGCCCATCAGACGCATCAGCTCCTCGCCGCGCGGCGACAGGAAGCCCGGAGCCACCGGCCAGGTCGGCCAGGCCGTCGCGCTGTATCGATCGAGCTGATCGTTGGTCGCGATCGGCGCACGCACGCCATGCCGGTTGAGCACGACGGCCCGCTCGATCTGCCAGCCCGGCGGGGTCGGCAGGATCTGGGCGTGGCCGGGCGCCGTCATCGCCACGACCGACGCGACGAGCGAGGCAACGAAAACGGCGGTACGGACGCGTAGGCTCATGGTGGTGACTCCCCCCGGCGCGCACTATGCCGCCTCCGGGTCCCGCCCGTCATCCGTCCCGTGCTAGAATTCGCGCATGCCCGTTCAATGGAAGCCCGAGCCGGAACCCGCACCCCGCCGCCGGGGTTAGAAGGGGATGCCCGCGCCGTCGACGACCAGCGCCAGCTCCTTCCGCGAAAGGGTCGGCGCGCTCAGGAACCTGCGGCCATTCCTCGCCATGGTCTGGGCGACGAGCCCTTCGCTTACCTCGACCACCATCCTCCTGCGCCTGATACGCGCCCTGCTGCCGGTCGCCACGCTCTACATCGGCAAGCTGATCATCGACGACGTGGTGATGCTGGTGCAGCTGCCCGACAAGCCGGGGACGCTCCAGCAATGGCTCGACAGCGGCCATCTCAACAAACTGGGCCTGCTGCTGGCCGCCGAGTTCGCGGTGGCGGTGCTGGCCGACATGCTGGGCCGCATCGTCACCTTCCTCGACGGGTTGCTGGCCGAGCGGGTCAGCACCAGTTCGAGCGTGCGGCTGATGGAGCATGCCGCAACCCTCGACCTCGAGGATTTCGAGGATGCCGAGTTCCAGGACCGGCTCGAACGCGCGCGCCGGCAGACCAGCGGCCGCATGACGCTCATGAGCCAGCTCTTCTCGCAGGCGCAGGACCTTGTCACCGTGGCGAGCCTGGCGGCCGGCCTGATCGTCTTCGCGCCCTGGCTGATCGTGCTGCTGATCGTGGCGCTGGTGCCCGCCTTCCTCGGCGAGGCTCACTTCAACGCCAAGAGCTATTCGCTCGACTTCGGTCGCACGCCCGAGCGGCGCGAACTCGACTATATCCGGCAGACCGCGGCCAGCGTCGAGACCGCCAAGGAAGTGAAGATCTTCGGCCTCAACGACTTCCTGATCGATCGCTACCGCCGGCTCGCCGCATCCTTCTACGACGCCAACCGCCGCCTGGCGCTGCGCCGCGCCGGATGGGGCGGCCTGTTCACCACCATCGGCACGATCGGCTACTACTTCGCGTACGCCTACATCGCCTGGCGCACGCTGACCGGCGAGTTCTCGGTCGGCGACCTCACCTTCCTCGCGGGCTCGTTCCGCCGCCTGCGCACCCTGCTCGAATCGCTGCTGAGCGGCTTTTCATCCGTCGCGGGCCAGGCGCTCTATCTCGACGATCTCTTCACCTTCTTCGAGGTCCGGCCGGAAATCCATTCGCCGGCCGATCCCCTGCCCTTTCCCAGGCCGATCCGCGACGGCTTCGTGTTCGAGGATGTCGGCTTCATCTATCCTGGCGCCGAGCGCTGGGCGGTTCGACATCTCTCCTTCACCCTGAAGGCCGGCGAGGTCGTGGCGCTGGTCGGCGAGAACGGCGCGGGCAAGACCACGCTGGTGAAGCTGCTGACGCGGCTCTACGACCCTGACGAGGGCCGCATCCTGCTCGACGGCCGCGACCTGCGCGACTACGGGCTGGACGAATTGCGCGGCAGCATGGGAGTCATCTTCCAGGACTTCGTCCGCTACAACCTGCCGGCCGGCGACAATATCGCGGTCGGCCGGATCGCGGCGCGCGACGACCATGAACGCATCGCGCGCGCCGCCAACCGCAGCCAGGCCGACGAGGTGATCGCGCGCCTGGCCGGCGGCTACGAGCAGATGATCGGCAAGCGCTTCAAGAACGGCGTCGAGCTGTCGGGTGGCGAATGGCAGAAGATCGCCATCGCCCGCGCCTACATGCGCGAGGCCGAGGTGCTGATCCTCGACGAGCCGACCGCCGCCCTCGACGCCCGCGCCGAATACGAGGTGTTCCGGCGCTTCAAGGAACTGAGCGCGGGCAAGACGGCGGTGCTGATCTCCCACCGCTTCTCCAGCGTGCGCATGGCCGACCGCATCCTCGTGCTGGCCGACGGGAAGGTCGAGGCGCAGGGCACGCACGAGGAGCTGGTGGCACAGCAGGGCCGCTATGCCGAGCTCTTCGAACTGCAGGCGGCGGGATACCGGTAGCGCCATGAAGATCGCCACCTTCAACGTCAACAACGTGAACCGGCGGCTGCCCAACCTGCTCGCCTGGCTGAAGCGCGCGAAGCCGGACATCGTGTGCCTTCAGGAATTGAAGGCCGCCGACGAGGCGTTTCCGGAGGAGGCGTTGCGGGGTGCCGGCTATTTGGCGGTGTGGCAGGGACAAAAAACGTGGAACGGCGTCGCCATCCTCGGGCGCAAGGCAGCGCCCGTGCTCATCCGCAAGGGCCTGGCCGGTGACCGGACGGACACGCAGAGCCGCTACATCGAGGCTGCCGTCAAAGGCGTGGTGATCGGCTGTCTGTATGCGCCCAACGGCAACCCGCAGCCCGGGCCGAAGTTCGACTACAAGCTCGACTGGATGCGCCGACTGCAGACCCACGCGAAGTCGTTGCTGAAGAGCGGCGCGCCGGTCGTGCTGGCGGGCGACTACAATGTCGTGCCGACCGACTTCGACATCTATTCGATGCGGTCATGGAAGAACGATGCGCTGGTCCAGCCGGCGCCGCGCGCGGCGTTCCGGAAGCTGCTGGCGCAGGGGTGGACCGATAGCCTGCGCACGCTCCATCCCGAGGCGCCGATGTACACGTTCTGGGATTACATGCGTCGTCGCTGGGAACGCGACGCGGGCCTTCGCCTCGATCACCTGCTGCTGAGTCCCGATCTCGCCAGCCGCGTGAAGCGCGGCGGCGTCGATCGTGAAGAACGCGGGCGCGAAAGCCCGAGCGACCATGCGCCCGCGTGGATCGAACTGAAGAAGTAAGTGGGCCCCGCGGGCCGAGCTTCGCTCAGCCTCACATGGAGGGCGGAAGCTCCTTCAGCGCCTGCTGGGCGATCGGCATCATCGTCTCGCAGAAGTTCTTCTTGTTCTTCTCGGCTTCCTTTTCCATCGTGTCGTAGGTCTTGTCGAGCTTGCGATCGGCGATGTTGAGCTGCTTCTCCGCCCACTCGATCCAGAATTCGAGGCGCGTTTCCTGCTCCTTGGTCATGTCGAGATCGCACGTGTCGACCGCCACCGAGATCGCGTAGAGGCCGATCACCATCTTCTCCGCATCGTCCTTCGTGAGCGTCTGGGCGGAAGCGGCGCCGAGCGGCAGCGCGAGCAGGACGAGCAGGCTGGAGAAGAGGCGAAACATGAAAAACTCCCGGGACTGAGGCCGGGACCCTACTTCAATGCCCAATCGAGCGTAATCTCCTGATTCAGCATACGTGACAGGACTTTGGGTGTTTGCAGTTGAAATGCCAAAGCCTTGCAAATGCACCGCGGATATCGCGGCGCTCGTCGCTGTCTGCCCCGGCTGATAGTCTCTCCCTCGCAATCGGGAGAATTGGATGCGTATCGTTTTCGTGGCGCTGATGTCGGCCCTCCTGTGGTTCGGATTTGCCGCGGGTGCCTCGGCACAGTCCGGTCTGGAGCGCTTCGAGAAGGAACTGAAGCCCCAGTTCGAGCTGAAGAAGTTCAGCTATGCGAGCGGCCAGCCGCTCGGCGCGTCGGGATTCGTCCTGAACGATGTCGTCGCGGTGGTGCCTGCCAACCCGGCCACCGGCGACAAGGAGAGCACGGTCAGGATCGACAAGGTCACGGTCGACGATCTGGATTTCGAGCGCCTGCGGAAGGACGCCAAGGACGATCTTTCGCCGCGTTTTGCCAGGCTCCGGATGGAAGGCATCACGGGCGACGACGAGATGTTCACCGCGCTCGAGCCCTACGGCGTGCCCAACGTGCCGTTCGACATGGCGCTCGACTACCGGATCGATCCGACTGCCAAGGTGCTGACGCTCAACATGCTGGAGGTCAGCCTGCGCGGCCAGGCGCGCCTGGCGCTGTCGATGATCCTCGACGGGGTGAGCGACAAGACCGACATCGACAGCGCCAAGGACGACGCCCGGCTGCGCAGCGCCTCCCTCACCATCGACGACAAGCAGCTGTTCGCCAAGCTGGTCCCCGCGGCGGCCAAGGAAGAGGGAATCACCGCCGATGAACTCATCACGACCGCACTCGATGCGCTTGGCGCCTTCGCCCAGGCGCAGAGCGGCGAGACGCTGAAGGCCCTCGACGCAGTCGTCTCGTTCATCGCCGACTGGAAAGCGCCGAAGGGCCCCCTCGTGCTGGGCCTGAAGCCCGCGAAGACCGCGGGTCTCGACGACATCGACAAGATCATGGAGCCCAACGCGCTCTCGACCATCTTCGGCTTCACCGCCACCTATCCCGCAACGCGGGCCGGGGCGGCCCAGGCCGGGTCGAAGAAGTAGGAAGCAAAAAACAAGAATTAGGAGGAAGAGATGAAGCGCCGTTCCCTGCTGGCCAGCACCGCACTTCTGCCGCTCGGCCTTCCCGTCCGGGCCCAGGACACCTATCCTTCGCGGCCGATCACCATGATCGTGCCCTTCCCGCCGGGTGGCGTTGCCGACATCACCGGCCGGCCGCTGGCGCACGTGATGAGCCGGATCCTGAAGCAGTCGGTGGTCGTGCAGAACAAGGGTGGGGCTGGCGGCTCGGTGGGCACGGCCCAGGCGGCGCGCTCGGCACCGGACGGATACACGCTGCTGATGGCGCTCTCGTCGATCTCGGTGCTGCCGGTTGCCGATGTCCTCCAGGGGCGAACGCCGGCCTACGAGCTGGATCAGTTCGCGCCCATCGCCCTGATCAGCGCCGATCCGACGATCCTCGTCGTGCGCGAGGACGGTCCCTTCAAGACCTTGAAGGATCTCGTCGAGGCCGCGAAGGCCAAGCCGGGCACGATCAACTACGGCTCATCCGGCGTCTACGGCACGTTGCATGTGGCGATGGAGATCTTCGCCACCGCGGCCGGAATCAAGCTTTTCCATATCCCCTACCAGGGCGGCGGCCCGGCCGTGGCGGCCCTGCTGGGCGGGCAGATCGACGCGCTGGCGTCAGGCCCGTCGGCGGCCATGGCACAGATCAAGGCCGGTAAGATGCGGGCGTTGGCCGTGTGGGGGGACAAGCGCCTCGCATCGTTGCCCAACGTCCCCAGCATGAAGGAGTTGGGTTACGACGCCACCTTCTACATCTGGTCCGGCCTGTTCGCCCCCGTGGCTACGCCGGCCGCCATACAGGCCGTGCTGCGCGATGCGGTTCGGCGCACCGTCGAGGATCCGGAGTTCAAGGAGGCGATGGCGAAGGTGGAAACGCCGATCGCCTATCTGGATGAGCCGCAGTTCAAGGTGTTCCTCGAAAAGGACGCAGCGCGCCTCAAGGTCGCCGTGGAACGGATCGGCAAGGTGCCGGAGAAATAGTCTCTTCCGGACGACGGTGGCGCGCCCAGCGACCGACAGGGTTGCTGCAGAATGCCGGTCCAGGGCATCTCGTGAAATGGCGTGGCGTGCAACCCCGTTGCGAAGCGGGGCGTTTCTTCAGCAGCGACCGCCACCCCCGGCGGTCGCGGCGAACATGGAGAAACGCCATGAACGACCAAACCAAGCAGAATCCGTCGCAGCAGCAGGATCGTGAGCGCCAGCAGCGCGAGCAGGTCCAGCGCGAACAGCAGCAGAAGCAGAACCAGCAGCCCGCCCAGAAGCCGGGCCAGCCGCAGAACCAGGACCGCTAGGTTCGTGATGTTCCAAAGCCGAATGCCCGCCTACCGGCGGGCATTCGTTTTGGCATTCTTGAAATGATGGGAACGACAATGACGAGTCTCCACGCTGCAGATCCCCCGCGCGAAGTACCCGCCGTACCGCCAGCCCCTGGAAAGGTCGATCCGGTTCCGCCGGAAATGCCGGGACGTCCCGGCATTTCCGGCGGAACCGGATCGACCTTTCCAGGGGCTGGCGGTACGGCGGGTACTTCGCGCGGGGGATCTGCAGCGTGGAGACTCGTCATTGTCGTTCCCATCATTTCAAGAATGCCAAAACGAATGCCCGCCGGTAGGCGGGCATTCGGCTTTGGAACATCACGAACCTAGCGGTCCTGGTTCTGCGGCTGGCCCGGCTTCTGGGCGGGCTGCTGGTTCTGCTTCTGCTGCTGTTCGCGCTGGACCTGCTCGCGCTGCTGGCGCTCACGATCCTGCTGCTGCGACGGATTCTGCTTGGTTTGGTCGTTCATGGCGTTTCTCCATGTTCGCCGCGACCGCCGGGGGTGGCGGTCGCTGCTGAAGAAACGCCCCGCTTCGCAACGGGGTTGCACGCCACGCCATTTCACGAGATGCCCTGGACCGGCATTCTGCAGCAACCCTGTCGGTCGCTGGGCGCGCCACCGTCGTCCGGAAGAGACTATTTCTCCGGCACCTTGCCGATCCGTTCCACGGCGACCTTGAGGCGCGCTGCGTCCTTTTCGAGGAACACCTTGAACTGCGGCTCATCCAGATAGGCGATCGGCGTTTCCACCTTCGCCATCGCCTCCTTGAACTCCGGATCCTCGACGGTGCGCCGAACCGCATCGCGCAGCACGGCCTGTATGGCGGCCGGCGTAGCCACGGGGGCGAACAGGCCGGACCAGATGTAGAAGGTGGCGTCGTAACCCAACTCCTTCATGCTGGGGACGTTGGGCAACGATGCGAGGCGCTTGTCCCCCCACACGGCCAACGCCCGCATCTTACCGGCCTTGATCTGTGCCATGGCCGCCGACGGGCCTGACGCCAGCGCGTCGATCTGCCCGCCCAGCAGGGCCGCCACGGCCGGGCCGCCGCCCTGGTAGGGGATATGGAAAAGCTTGATTCCGGCCGCGGTGGCGAAGATCTCCATCGCCACATGCAACGTGCCGTAGACGCCGGATGAGCCGTAGTTGATCGTGCCCGGCTTGGCCTTCGCGGCCTCGACGAGATCCTTCAAGGTCTTGAAGGGACCGTCCTCGCGCACGACGAGGATCGTCGGATCGGCGCTGATCAGGGCGATGGGCGCGAACTGATCCAGCTCGTAGGCCGGCGTTCGCCCCTGGAGGACATCGGCAACCGGCAGCACCGAGATCGACGAGAGCGCCATCAGCAGCGTGTATCCGTCCGGTGCCGAGCGCGCCGCCTGGGCCGTGCCCACCGAGCCGCCAGCCCCACCCTTGTTCTGCACGACCACCGACTGCTTCAGGATCCGGCTCATCACGTGCGCCAGCGGCCGGCCGGTGATGTCGGCAACGCCACCCGGCGGGAAGGGCACGATCATGGTGATCGGCCGCGAAGGATAGGTGTCCTGGGCCCGGACGGGAAGGCCGAGCGGCAGAAGTGCGGTGCTGGCCAGCAGGGAACGGCGCTTCATCTCTTCCTCCTAATTCTTGTTTTTTGCTTCCTACTTCTTCGACCCGGCCTGGGCCGCCCCGGCCCGCGTTGCGGGATAGGTGGCGGTGAAGCCGAAGATGGTCGAGAGCGCGTTGGGCTCCATGATCTTGTCGATGTCGTCGAGACCCGCGGTCTTCGCGGGCTTCAGGCCCAGCACGAGGGGGCCCTTCGGCGCTTTCCAGTCGGCGATGAACGAGACGACTGCGTCGAGGGCCTTCAGCGTCTCGCCGCTCTGCGCCTGGGCGAAGGCGCCAAGCGCATCGAGTGCGGTCGTGATGAGTTCATCGGCGGTGATTCCCTCTTCCTTGGCCGCCGCGGGGACCAGCTTGGCGAACAGCTGCTTGTCGTCGATGGTGAGGGAGGCGCTGCGCAGCCGGGCGTCGTCCTTGGCGCTGTCGATGTCGGTCTTGTCGCTCACCCCGTCGAGGATCATCGACAGCGCCAGGCGCGCCTGGCCGCGCAGGCTGACCTCCAGCATGTTGAGCGTCAGCACCTTGGCAGTCGGATCGATCCGGTAGTCGAGCGCCATGTCGAACGGCACGTTGGGCACGCCGTAGGGCTCGAGCGCGGTGAACATCTCGTCGTCGCCCGTGATGCCTTCCATCCGGAGCCTGGCAAAACGCGGCGAAAGATCGTCCTTGGCGTCCTTCCGCAGGCGCTCGAAATCCAGATCGTCGACCGTGACCTTGTCGATCCTGACCGTGCTCTCCTTGTCGCCGGTGGCCGGGTTGGCAGGCACCACCGCGACGACATCGTTCAGGACGAATCCCGACGCGCCGAGCGGCTGGCCGCTCGCATAGCTGAACTTCTTCAGCTCGAACTGGGGCTTCAGTTCCTTCTCGAAGCGCTCCAGACCGGACTGTGCCGAGGCACCCGCGGCAAATCCGAACCACAGGAGGGCCGACATCAGCGCCACGAAAACGATACGCATCCAATTCTCCCGATTGCGAGGGAGAGACTATCAGCCGGGGCAGACAGCGACGAGCGCCGCGATATCCGCGGTGCATTTGCAAGGCTTTGGCATTTCAACTGCAAACACCCAAAGTCCTGTCACGTATGCTGAATCAGGAGATTACGCTCGATTGGGCATTGAAGTAGGGTCCCGGCCTCAGTCCCGGGAGTTTTTCATGTTTCGCCTCTTCTCCAGCCTGCTCGTCCTGCTCGCGCTGCCGCTCGGCGCCGCTTCCGCCCAGACGCTCACGAAGGACGATGCGGAGAAGATGGTGATCGGCCTCTACGCGATCTCGGTGGCGGTCGACACGTGCGATCTCGACATGACCAAGGAGCAGGAAACGCGCCTCGAATTCTGGATCGAGTGGGCGGAGAAGCAGCTCAACATCGCCGATCGCAAGCTCGACAAGACCTACGACACGATGGAAAAGGAAGCCGAGAAGAACAAGAAGAACTTCTGCGAGACGATGATGCCGATCGCCCAGCAGGCGCTGAAGGAGCTTCCGCCCTCCATGTGAGGCTGAGCGAAGCTCGGCCCGCGGGGCCCACTTACTTCTTCAGTTCGATCCACGCGGGCGCATGGTCGCTCGGGCTTTCGCGCCCGCGTTCTTCACGATCGACGCCGCCGCGCTTCACGCGGCTGGCGAGATCGGGACTCAGCAGCAGGTGATCGAGGCGAAGGCCCGCGTCGCGTTCCCAGCGACGACGCATGTAATCCCAGAACGTGTACATCGGCGCCTCGGGATGGAGCGTGCGCAGGCTATCGGTCCACCCCTGCGCCAGCAGCTTCCGGAACGCCGCGCGCGGCGCCGGCTGGACCAGCGCATCGTTCTTCCATGACCGCATCGAATAGATGTCGAAGTCGGTCGGCACGACATTGTAGTCGCCCGCCAGCACGACCGGCGCGCCGCTCTTCAGCAACGACTTCGCGTGGGTCTGCAGTCGGCGCATCCAGTCGAGCTTGTAGTCGAACTTCGGCCCGGGCTGCGGGTTGCCGTTGGGCGCATACAGACAGCCGATCACCACGCCTTTGACGGCAGCCTCGATGTAGCGGCTCTGCGTGTCCGTCCGGTCACCGGCCAGGCCCTTGCGGATGAGCACGGGCGCTGCCTTGCGCCCGAGGATGGCGACGCCGTTCCACGTTTTTTGTCCCTGCCACACCGCCAAATAGCCGGCACCCCGCAACGCCTCCTCCGGAAACGCCTCGTCGGCGGCCTTCAATTCCTGAAGGCACACGATGTCCGGCTTCGCGCGCTTCAGCCAGGCGAGCAGGTTGGGCAGCCGCCGGTTCACGTTGTTGACGTTGAAGGTGGCGATCTTCATGGCGCTACCGGTATCCCGCCGCCTGCAGTTCGAAGAGCTCGGCATAGCGGCCCTGCTGTGCCACCAGCTCCTCGTGCGTGCCCTGCGCCTCGACCTTCCCGTCGGCCAGCACGAGGATGCGGTCGGCCATGCGCACGCTGGAGAAGCGGTGGGAGATCAGCACCGCCGTCTTGCCCGCGCTCAGTTCCTTGAAGCGCCGGAACACCTCGTATTCGGCGCGGGCGTCGAGGGCGGCGGTCGGCTCGTCGAGGATCAGCACCTCGGCCTCGCGCATGTAGGCGCGGGCGATGGCGATCTTCTGCCATTCGCCACCCGACAGCTCGACGCCGTTCTTGAAGCGCTTGCCGATCATCTGCTCGTAGCCGCCGGCCAGGCGCGCGATCACCTCGTCGGCCTGGCTGCGGTTGGCGGCGCGCGCGATGCGTTCATGGTCGTCGCGCGCCGCGATCCGGCCGACCGCGATATTGTCGCCGGCCGGCAGGTTGTAGCGGACGAAGTCCTGGAAGATGACTCCCATGCTGCCGCGCAATTCGTCCAGCCCGTAGTCGCGCAGGTCGCGGCCGTCGAGCAGGATGCGGCCCTCGTCAGGGTCGTAGAGCCGCGTCAGCAGCTTCACCAGCGTGGTCTTGCCCGCGCCGTTCTCGCCGACCAGCGCCACGACCTCGCCGGCCTTCAGGGTGAAGGAGAGATGTCGAACCGCCCAGCGCTCGGCGCCAGGATAGATGAAGCCGACATCCTCGAACACGAAGCCGTCGCGGATCGGCCTGGGAAAGGGCAGGGGATCGGCCGGCGAATGGATTTCCGGCCGGACCTCGAAGAAGGTGAAGAGATCGTCGAGATAGAGCGCCTGGCCCGCGACGGATGAAAAGCCGCTCAGCAGCGATTCGAGCAGGGTGCGCAGGCGGCGGAACGAGCCCGCGAGGAAGGTGAGGTCGCCGACCGAGAACTCGCCGGTCAGCGTGCGCCAGGCGATGTAGGCGTACGCGAAGTAGTAGCCGATCGTGCCGATGGTGGTGAACAGGCCGCCCCATCCGGCGCGGCGCAGCGCCAGGCGGCGGTTGGCGTCGTAGAAGGATGCGGCGAGCCGGCGGTAGCGATCGATCAGGAAGTCGTTGAGGCCGAAGATCTTCACTTCCTTGGCGGTCTCGACGCTGGCCGCGGTCTGCCGGATATAGTCGAGTTCGCGCCGCTCGGGCGTGCGACCGAAGTCGAGCGAATAGCTCTTGGCGTTGAAGTGAGCCTCGCCGAGGAAGGCGGGCACCAGCGCCACGATCAGCAGCACGATCAGCCAGGGCGCGAAGACGATCAGGCCGGCCGCCAGGCTCGCCACGGTGACAAGGTCCTGCGCCTGCGAGAAGAGCTGGCTCATGAGCGTCATGCGGCCGCTGGTCTGCCGGCGCGCGCGTTCGAGCCGGTCCTGGAACTCGGCATCCTCGAAATCCTCGAGGTCGAGGGTTGCGGCATGCTCCATCAGCCGCACGCTCGAACTGGTGCTGACCCGCTCGGCCAGCAACCCGTCGAGGAAGGTGACGATGCGGCCCAGCATGTCGGCCAGCACCGCCACCGCGAACTCGGCGGCCAGCAGCAGGCCCAGTTTGTTGAGATGGCCGCTGTCGAGCCATTGCTGGAGCGTCCCCGGCTTGTCGGGCAGCTGCACCAGCATCACCACGTCGTCGATGATCAGCTTGCCGATGTAGAGCGTGGCGACCGGCAGCAGGGCGCGTATCAGGCGCAGGAGGATGGTGGTCGAGGTAAGCGAAGGGCTCGTCGCCCAGACCATGGCGAGGAATGGCCGCAGGTTCCTGAGCGCGCCGACCCTTTCGCGGAAGGAGCTGGCGCTGGTCGTCGACGGCGCGGGCATCCCCTTCTAACCCCGGCGGCGGGGTGCGGGTTCCGGCTCGGGCTTCCATTGAACGGGCATGCGCGAATTCTAGCACGGGACGGATGACGGGCGGGACCCGGAGGCGGCATAGTGCGCGCCGGGGGGAGTCACCACCATGAGCCTACGCGTCCGTACCGCCGTTTTCGTTGCCTCGCTCGTCGCGTCGGTCGTGGCGATGACGGCGCCCGGCCACGCCCAGATCCTGCCGACCCCGCCGGGCTGGCAGATCGAGCGGGCCGTCGTGCTCAACCGGCATGGCGTGCGTGCGCCGATCGCGACCAACGATCAGCTCGATCGATACAGCGCGACGGCCTGGCCGACCTGGCCGGTGGCTCCGGGCTTCCTGTCGCCGCGCGGCGAGGAGCTGATGCGTCTGATGGGCACCTACTATCGTGTGCTCTATGGCGGGCGCGGACTGATCCAGGCGGACGATTGCCCGACCGTGGGAACGGTCGCGGCCTGGACCGATCTCGACCAGCGCACCCGCGTGACCGGCGCGGCGATCCTGGCCGGCATGTATCCGCGCTGCGCCAACCTGCCGCTGCGCAACCAGGCCAACTTCACCGTGCCCGATCCGATCTTCCATCCGCAGCCGACCGCTTCCTGTCCGATGAACGGTGCGGCCAACCAGGCCGCCGTCATGGCGCGGCTGGGCGGCAGCTTCGCCTCGGCGCTGCGGACCTACGCCCCGCAGCTCACGATGATGCAATCGGTTCTCTGCCCGGCAGGCGCGACCAAGGGCGTGGGCGGCGGCAGTTGCGGGGAGGCCGGCGTGGCGTCGAGCGTGGTCGCCGATGCCGACGGCTGGGTGAGGCTGCGCGGACCGCTGGGTTATGCGTCGACGGCGGCCGAGAATTTCCTGATGCAGTCGGCCGAGGGAATGCCGAAGGACCAGGTCGCCTGGGGTCGGATCGCCCACGATGCGACGCTGAGCGAGCTGCTGTCGATCCACCAGTTCGTCCAGGATCTCACGCAGAAGACAATGCCGATCGCCCAGCAGCGCGGCTCCAATCTCCTCGCGCTGATCGGTGCCATCCTCGTGAACGGGCACAGCTTCCCGGGACACGCCGCGACAGGCCAGCCCGTCCGTCTGGGTCTGCTGGTCGGCCACCAGAGCAACATCCACAATATCGCCGCCCTGCTTGGGCTCACCTGGCAGATTCCCGGCTATCTGCCGGCGGAGGCGTCGCCCGGCGGCGCGCTGGCCTTCGAACAGTTTCGTGATGTCAGCACGGGGAGACGCTATGTGCGTCTCGCCTATTATGCGCAGACGCTGGACGAGATGCGGCGTCGTGCACCGCTCAGCTACCGCGATCCGCCCGGCATGACTCAGGTTGCCCTGCCGGCCTGTGCGGCGGATTTGGTGAACAACGCCTGTCCGCTGGAGAGCTTCCTGAAGATCGTGAAAGCGGCTGTCGACCCGGGCTGTGTGACGTCCAGCGCCGGCAACTACTAACGATCGGACGCGAGCCGCTCGCGGCCCAGCGCCGTGATGGCGTCACCTTCGGGGCCGGACTCGATCAGCGCCAGGTAAAGCAGGCGCGCGCGGTGATCGTCGGCCATCGACGATTCAGTTCCGTCGGCAAGCCCGCGCAGGGACGCGAGCGCCGCCTGCGTCAGCGGTGCGATCAGGCCTTTGGGCATCGTTCGAATGTCTCTTGGCATACGCGAATCGACCTCCGTTTCTGGCTCCAGTTCTGGAGCTGACAACGCGATGGCCGCGTGAAAGTTGAAAGTGCAGATCTCGATAAAGCCGGGAACCGCCTCGACTTTGCCCGCTTCTGTCAGCCCGGTTGCCTGAGAGATCGCATCCGGCCTAGAGCGTTTCACGTTTTGACGTGAGCATATCCTGCGTTGTGGATGTAGTTGGAGCATTCGGGTTGCCGGATGGTCTTGAGGAGTTTTGCGACGTATCGCGAGAGCCCTTCGGGAGTGCGCTTCTGGGCAAGGCGCATCCAGTGTTTGATCTTGGAGAAGGCCTGTTCGATCGGGTTGAGGTCAGGTGAGTATGGCGGCAGGTACCACAGCCTGGCGCCGACGGCCTTGAGCATCGGGCGCAGGGCCTTGCCTTTGTGGCTGCCGAGATTGTCGAGGACGACGATGTCTCCGGGCCGCAGGACGGGCAGGAGCAGCTGCTCGACATAGGCGCGGAAGCACTTTCCGTTGATCGGGCCGTCGAAGATGCAGGGCGCGGTGATCCCATCCCAACGCAGTGCGCCGAGGAAGGTCAGGGTCTGCCACCGCCCCTGAGGGGCGAAGCCGCGCAGGCGCTGGCCCTTCGGGGCCCAGCCGCGCAGGGGAACCATGTTTGTCTTGATCCAGGTCTCGTCGATGAAGACCAGGCGTCGCGGGTCGAGCCCGGCCTGCAGGGCCTTCCAGCGCCGCCTCCGACGGGCCACGTCGGCCCGGGCCAGCTCAAGAGCGAACAGTGTTTTTTTTGAAGCTGAGCCCTTCGCGGCGCAGGAACGTCCACACCCTATTGTGCGAGACGACGACGCCCCGGGCCGCCAGTTCGTCCTTGAGCTTGTGCAAGGTCAGGTGCGGCATCTGGTCGATCCGCTTGCGGATGAAGGCCCGATGGGCATTCAGCACCGGTTTGCGGTGCCCGCCGACCTTGCCCGGCGCCACCGACCTCGTCGCCCGGTAACGCTGCGACCACTTCACCACCGTAGACGCCGCAACACCAAACCGTGCCGCCATAGACCGACAGCTATCGCCGGCTCCGACGGCGGCTACGACACGCTCACGCAGGTCATT
>LSKJ01000838.1 GCA_001557035.1 Rhodospirillaceae bacterium CCH5-H10
CGCCACGGCCGCGGCCACCGCCATTCGCCGAGCTCGATCAACTACCGCGCCAACATCGACGCGCTGAAGCGCAGCGGCGTCACCGACATCCTGTCGCTGTCGGCCTGCGGTTCCCTGCGCGAGGACCTGCCGCCGGGACATTTCGTCGTGGTCGACCAGTTCATCGACCGCACCTTCGCCCGCGAGAAGAGCTTCTTCGGCGATGGGCTCGTGGCGCACGTCTCGATGGCTCAGCCGACCTGCAATCGCCTCGCGGAGGTCGCCTATGACTGCGGCCAGAAGGCCGGCTTCCCGATCAGGATGGGCGGCACCTACCTCGCGATGGAAGGCCCGCAATTCTCCAGTCTGGCCGAGTCGAAGCTCTACCGCAGCTGGGGCTGCGACGTGATCGGCATGACCAACATGCCGGAAGCCAAGCTCTCGCGCGAAGCGGAGATTTGCTACGTGACCGTCGCCATGGTCACGGACTTCGACTGCTGGCATCCCGACCACGACCATGTGCAGGTCGCCGACATCGTCCGCGTCCTTCTGGAAAATGCCGAGAAGGCCAAGGCGCTGGTCGCCATGATCGCGCCGCGCCTCAAGGCGGCGCGGCCCGCCCCCTGCCCGGCCGGCTGCGACCACGCGCTCGAACACGCGCTCATCACGTCGCCGACCGCGCGCTCCACAGAGATGGTGGCAAAGCTCGACGCCGTCGCCGGCCGCGTGTTGAAGAAGTAGCCAGCCTTCAGCGCGCGCGGGGCGGCGCTCCCATCAGCCGCGAGATTTCGTCCGCCGCTGCGGTCAGCAGCGGGATGTAGCGATCCATCACCTCGGGCTTGAGGCGCTCCACGGGTACCGTCAGCCCGATCGCGGCGACCGGCCGGCCTGCATGATCGAAGATCGGCGCCGCAGCGCCCCCAACCTGTTCGCGCCACTCCCCGGCATTCGTCGAATAGCCGTCGTCCCGGATTTTCTCCAGTGCCGCCAGAAGATCGTCGCGCCGGTAGAGCGTGCGCGGCGTGAAGCGCGGCAGCTCCTCGGGCAGCGCACGCAACGCCTCGGGGGGTTGCACCGACAGCAGCGCCTTGCCCGTCGCCACGCAGTGCGCCGGCGTGCGCTGGCCGATGCGCGAGTAGGCGCGAACCGGCTGGGTGCTCTCGACATTGTGGATGGAGACGACCTCACAGGTGGTCATGTCGAGGATCGACAGATGCGCCGTCTCGTCGACTTCGGCGACCAGGCGCTGCATCACCGGCGTGGCAACCTGGGCGACGTCGAGGCGGCTGACGATCATCGCGCCCAGTTCCCACAGCCGGGTCGTGACGGTGTAGCGCTGCTCGACCTGGGTGACGTAGCCCCGGCTCGACAGGGTCTGCAGCAGACGGTGGACGTTGCTCTTGGACAGGCCGAGCTTCGTCGCCAGCTCGGTGACGCCGAGGGGCGCCCCGCTGGAGGCCAGGGCCTCCAGCACCGTCAGTGCCTTGACGACCGTCGTATCCATCAGTCGAGCGTGATGTTGAGCGCGCGGACCAGCGGCTCCCAGAGGGCGCGGTCCTTCGCCATGTACTTGTCGGCCGAACCCGGCTCCTGCGGGCCGGGGATCACGATCGCCAGCGGCTCGAAGCGGGCCTGCAGTACCCCCGAAGCCAGGATCTTGTTGATCGCGGCCTCGATGCGCGCGACCACCGGCGCCGGCGTGGCCTTCGGTACGGCCAGCGCGTACCAGCCCAGCGCCTCGAAGCCCGGATAGCCGCTCTCGGCGACCGTCGGGATCGACGGATCGACGGCCAGCCGCCTGGCGCTGGTGATGGCGAGCGGCACAACCGTCTTCTGCGCGATGTGCGGCAGCGCGCCGGAGACCACTTCCGAGAACATCTGCACTTCGTCGGCCAGCAGGGCGCGCATCGCGCCGGCGCTGCCCGGGTATGGGATATGCGTGATCTTGATGCCGGCTTGCTGGGCGAACAGTTCCGCCGCGAGATGCAGCGAGGAACCCAGGCCCGACGAGGAATAGTTCACCTTGCCCGGATGGGCCTTCGCATAGGCCACGAACTCCGACAGCGTCTTGGCGGGGAACTTCGGGTTGACGATGAACACCACCGGGACCTCGGCGATGATCGACACCATCCTGAAGTCGCGGTCGGTGTCGTAGGCGAGGCCCTTCTTCAGCAGCGGATTGAGCGTATAGGTCGTGCCGGTGCCCAGCAGCATCGTGTAGCCGTCGGCCGGCGCGTTTGCCGTCGCGGTCGCGCCGATCGCCGTAGCCGCGCCGCCCTTGTTGTCGACGATCACCGGCTGGCCCAATTCCTTCGCCAGCGGTTCGGCCAGCACGCGCGCCAGCAGGTCGTTGGTCGCTCCCGGCGGATAGGGCACGATCAGCTTGATCGGCTTGTCCGGATATTGCTGCGCCGACGCCATACCGGCCAGGCCGACCGAGAAGGCCACGGCGCCCGCGAGAGCGACGCAAAACTGCTTCCTGAACACGTTTCCTCCTGTTTGAACTCTTGTCTTCTGTGCTGGCAGAACGTCCTGAACTTCCGTCGTCTCGACCGGAGCCTCGCGTAGCGAGGCGGAGTGGAGAGACCTTCTCTCAACGATTTGCCGGCCTTTAGTGGAGAGAAGGTCTCACCACTCCGCGCCTTCGGCGCTCCGGTCGAGACGACGGAATTCCTTTACGCCGCCGCCGCGAGCTTCTGATCGATCTCGAGAGCGCCCGCCTTGAGGCGCGGGATCAGCTCGCGCCCGAAGTCCGTGACGTCGCCCAGCGGGTCGAAGCCGCGGATCAGGAACGAGGCAACGCCCAGCCGGTAGTATTTCAGCATCGCCTCGGCGACCTGCTCCGGCGTGCCCACGAGGCACGAGGTGTTGCCCTTGCCGGCAGCGGCGCCGGCGACCGGCATCCACAGCCGCTCGTCATGCACGTCGCCGCGCTTGGCCAGTTCGACCAGGCGCTCGGCCGACTTGTCCTGCGCCTTGGTCGGCATGGTGCCGCTCGACTTGAGGTCCTCGAGGATCTTCTTCGCCTTGTCCCAGGCCTTGCCTTCGGTCTCGGCGATGATCGGGCGGAACGAGACGTTGAAGCGGGGCGTGCGGCCGAATGGCTGGGTCATGCGGCGGAACTGGGCGATGCGTTCGGCCGTCTCGGCGAGCGGTTCGCCGAACATCGCGAAGGCATCGCAATGCTGTGCGCCCATCTCCATCGCACCCGGCGAGGAGCCGCCGAAGAACAGCGGCGGATAGGGCTGCTGGAAGGGCCGGGCCTCCGAGAACACGTCCTTGAAGCGGTAGAACTTGCCCTCGTAGTCGAACGGCTTGGTCGAGGTCCAGACCTTGCGCATCACGTCGAGATACTCGGCAGCACGTTCGTAACGCTCTTCCTTGGGCGAGAAGTCGCCCTCGCGCTGCTGATCGGCATCGCTGTTGCCGACGATGATGTGCAGCGCCAGGCGGCCACCGGAGAGCTGGTCGAGCGTCGCCGCGGCGCGGGCCGCGATGGTCGGCGCCACGACGCCCGGGCGATGGGCGATCAGGAAGGACAGCTTCGTGGTCTGGCAGGCCGCATAGCTCGCGACATTGAAGCCCTCGGCCGACGACGCGTAGTAGCCGACCAGCACGTAGTCGAAGCCCGCGGCTTCGTGGGCCTGCGAGAATTCGCGGAGGAAGGTCGGGGAGATGCCCCCGGCGATGACATGCAGCGCCGTCCCCTGCGGCGGGGCCACGCCGATCATTCCGATCACTTTGACGGGCATGCTTCCTCCAAATGTTCTATATAATGGAACGTTGTTCCACAATATTCGCGTCGTCGAAGTTTGGTGTCAAGGTGAAGGCCGCACCGTCTATAAGGGCCGCCCATGACCAGCGCCCTTCCCCCCATCACCACGCTTCGCGACGCCTGCACCACCATCGCCGAAGAGGCGGCGCGCGAGATCATGCGCATCTACGCTGGCGACCTCGGCGCGCGCGACAAGGCCGACAAGAGCCCGGTCACCGATGCCGACCATGCCGCCGAGGCGGTCATCCTGGCCGGCCTGCGCAAGCTTACGCCCGACACCGTGATCATCGCCGAGGAGGAGATGGCGGCCGGCCGCATTCCCACGCTCCGTGACGGCCAGCCTTTCTGGCTGGTCGACCCGCTCGACGGCACCAAGGAGTTCATCAAGAGGAACGGCGAGTTCACGGTGAACATCGCGCTGATCGAGGATGCCCGCCCGACCCTCGGCATCGTGCTGGCGCCGGCCACCGAAACCCTGTGGCGCGGCGCCAAAGGGCTGGGCGCCGACAAGCGTGAGGGCAACGGCGCCTTCGCGCCCATCCGCACCCGCACACCGCCGAGCCACGGGCTGACCGCCTGCGCGAGCCGCAGTCACGCCATCTACAGCGACCTCGACATCTGGTTCCGCAACAACAACCTCACCGTGGCCGACCGCGTCCAGGCGGGGTCCTCGCTGAAGTTCTGCCTGATCGCCGAGGGCAAGGCCGACATCTATCCCCGCTTCGGACCGACCAACGAGTGGGACACCGCCGCGGCGCAGGGCGTGCTCGAAGCGGCCGGCGGCGAAGTCGTCACCACCGACGACCGTCCCCTGCTCTACGGCAAGCCGCGCTTCTCCAATCCGCATTTCATCGCCCGCAGCCTGGCGGCGCGATGAGCGTGATCGAGGCGACGGCGCAATCCATCGCCGAGGCCGCGGCAACGCTGCGCGACGGCGGCCTCGTTGCCTTCCCGACCGAGACCGTCTACGGCTTGGGCGGCGACGCGACCAACGAGCGTGCCGTCGCGGCGATCTTCGAGGCCAAGGGTCGGCCGCAGTTCAACCCCCTGATCAGCCACGTCCTCGATGCCGCCGGCGCGCG
>LSKJ01000839.1 GCA_001557035.1 Rhodospirillaceae bacterium CCH5-H10
GTCGTGAACCGCCTCAAGGCCATCGCGGCCCAGCGCGACCGGGCGATCCTGGCCGCCGGTATCGACGGCGAGGACCAGCCGGTCCCGACGCTCGAGGAAGAACGCGCGGCGGACTGACATCGGTCCGAGTGACTGGAAAACGGAAGGCCGCCCTCGAAAGAGGGCGGCCTTCTTCAATTGTGGCTGGCGCGCCACAAAGCCACCAGATGTGGTTGTTAGATTCTTGCGCCCCTCGCTTCATGCGAGTCAGGAACGAGTCGGATTCAACCGACTCAGAAATAACCAACGATATCAATGCGAAAAGCGATGGAGCGCGCTTGACGCTTGGGAACAGCGGCCATATAAGCGCGCCACCTCGTCGAGGGGCTGGTGGTTGGCGTGAGCCAAAACGCAGCCTGACGCCGAGGACCGCTACAAGTCAGGCCACCAGGCCACAAAGCTATTCATCCGCGCGGGGGCAGTGCGTTAGCCGCTATGCCCGCGCATATGCTTTGTGCCGACGCGTCGATGTTGGGCGGACCCGAGACGGCGTTAAGGAAACCGGAAATCAATGCCGACTATCAACCAGCTGATCCGCAAGCAGCGCCACGGCCTCAAGGCCCACAACAAGGTGCCGGCGCTCGAGGCTTGCCCGCAGAAGCGTGGCGTTTGCACGCGCGTCTACACGACGACGCCGAAGAAGCCCAACTCCGCGCTGCGTAAGGTCGCCAAAGTGCGCCTGACCAACTCCTACGAGGTGGTGAGCTACATCCCGGGCGAGGGTCACAATCTCCAGGAGCATTCGGTGGTCATGATCCGCGGTGGTCGCGTGAAGGACCTTCCGGGCGTTCGCTATCACATCATTCGCGGCACCCTCGATACGCAGGGTGTCAAGGACCGCAAGCAACGCCGTTCGAAGTACGGCGCGAAGCGTCCGAAGTAGGCGAGGTAGGAAAGCATGTCCCGTCGTCGCGCAGCTGAAAAGCGTGAAGTTCTGCCGGACGCCAAGTTCGGCGATATCGTCCTCAGCAAGTTCATGAACACGCTGATGGAGCGTGGCAAGAAGTCGGTCGCCGAGCACATCGTCTATGGTGCGCTCGACGAGGTCGAAGCCAAGCTCAAGCAGGATCCGGTTCCGGCTTTCCACGAGGCGCTCGAGAACGTGAAGCCGGCGGTCGAAGTCCGCTCGCGCCGCGTCGGCGGCGCCACCTACCAGGTTCCCGTCGAGGTCCGTCCGGAGCGCCGCCAGGCGCTCGCGATCCGCTGGATCATCCAGGCTGCCCGCGACCGTTCGGGCCACAGCATGACCGAGAAGCTCTCCGCCGAGCTGCTCGACGCCTTCAATCGCCGCGGCAACGCGGTGAAGAAGCGCGAGGACACCCACAAGATGGCCGACGCCAACAAGGCGTTTGCGCACTACCGCTGGTAAGCGCCCTCCAGGCCCCCTCCAAGAAAGCCCCGTTCCATGGCTCGTACCACTCCCATCGCCGACTACCGTAACATCGGTATCATGGCGCATATCGACGCCGGCAAGACGACGACGACCGAGCGCATCCTGTACTACACCGGCAAGTCGCATAAGATCGGCGAAGTCCATGACGGCGCCGCGACGATGGACTGGATGGAGCAGGAGCAGGAGCGCGGCATCACGATCACGTCCGCCGCGACGACGTGCTTCTGGCGGGTCGAGAGCGGCCCGTACAAGGACGTGAGCTATCGCGTCAACATCATCGACACGCCCGGCCACGTGGACTTCACGATCGAGGTCGAGCGTTCGCTGCGCGTGCTCGACGGCGCCGTTTGCGTGTTCGACTCGGTGGCCGGTGTGGAGCCGCAGTCGGAGACGGTGTGGCGCCAGGCCGACAAGTACGGCGTGCCCCGCATCTGCTTCGTCAACAAGATGGACCGCACGGGCGCGAACTTCTATCGCACGGTCGACATGATCGTGGACCGCCTCGGCGCCAAGCCGCTCGTCACCCAGCTCCCGATCGGTTCCGAGGCCGAGTACAAGGGCCTGGTCGACCTGGTGTCCAACAAGGCCATCATCTGGCTGGAAGAGACGCTGGGCGCGAAGTTCGAGGTCGTCGAGATCCCGGACGACATGAAGGAAAAGGCCGCGGAATACCGCGCCAAGCTTCTCGACATGGCCGTCGAGCAGGACGATGCCGCCATGGAAAAGTTCCTGGATGGCGAAGAGCCGGACTACGACACGCTGATCAAGTGCATCCGCAAGGGCACGATCAACTATGCGTTCGTTCCGATCCTGTGCGGCTCGGCCTTCAAGAACAAGGGCGTGCAGCCCATGCTCGACGCCGTCGTGAACTATCTCCCGGCCCCGAACGACGTCGCCGACGTCAAGGGCGTGAAGATGGGCAGCGACGAGCCGATCACCCTTCCCTCGAGCGACGATGCTCCGCTGTCGGCGCTCGCGTTCAAGATCATGACCGACCCGTTCGTCGGTTCGCTGACCTTCGCGCGCGTCTATTCCGGCGTGCTCGAGTCGGCCACCGGCGTTCTGAACAGCACGAAGGACCGCAAGGAGCGTATCGGCCGCATGCTGCTCATGCATGCCAACAACCGTGAAGACGTGAAGGAAGCCCGCGCCGGCGACATCATCGCCCTGGCCGGACTCAAGAGCGTCACGACCGGCGACACGCTGTGCTCGCCCGAACATCCGGTCATCCTCGAGCGCATGGACTTCCCGGAGCCCGTCATCGAGCTCGCCATCGAGCCGAAGTCGAAGGCCGACCAGGAGAAGCTGGGCCAGGCGCTGGGCCGTCTCGTCCAGGAAGATCCGACCTTCCGCGTCTCGACCGATGCCGAGACCGGCCAGACCGTGATCAAGGGCATGGGCGAGCTCCATCTCGAGATCAAGGTCGACATCCTGCGCCGTACCTACAAGGTCGAGGCCAATGTCGGCGCCCCGCAGGTCGCGTACCGCGAGACGCTGGGTCGCAAGGCCGAGATCGACTACACCCACAAGAAGCAGTCCGGCGGTTCGGGCCAGTTCGCCCGCGTCAAGCTGACCTTCGAGCCGGGTGAGCCCGGGTCGGGCTACTCGTTCGAGAACAAGATCGTTGGCGGCTCGATCCCGAAGGAATTCATCCCGGGTGTCGAAAAGGGCCTCGAGGCCTCGCGCGAGACCGGCGTTCTCGCCGGCTTCCCGGTGATCGACTTCAAGGTCACGCTGACCGACGGCAACTACCATGACGTCGACTCGAGCGTGCTGGCCTTCGAAATCGCCGCTCGCGCGGCGTTCAAGGAAGGTCTCGCCAAGGCGCAGTGCAAGCTGCTGGAGCCGATCATGAAGGTCGAGGTGGTGACGCCCGACGACTACATGGGCGACTGCATCGGCGACCTGAACAGCCGCCGTGGCCAGATTCAGGGCATGAACGCCCGCGGCAACGCGCAGGTCATCGACGCGATGGTGCCGCTGGCCAACATGTTCGGCTACGTGAATACGCTGCGTTCCATGACGCAGGGGCGCGCTGCCTATTCCATGACGTTCGACCACTACGCGGCCGTGCCGCAGGCGGTGGCGGACGAAGTGGTCGCCAAGCTGGCTGGCTAACAAACCGAATTTAAGTAAGGAAGACGACTATGGGCAAAGCTAAATTCGAGCGTAACAAGCCGCACTGCAACATCGGCACGA
>LSKJ01000840.1 GCA_001557035.1 Rhodospirillaceae bacterium CCH5-H10
GGTGTAGGGATGGCGTGGGCGGGCGAACAGGCTGCGCTTCGGTGCCAGTTCGACGATCTTGCCGAGGTACATGACGGCGACACGGTCGGAGATGTGGCGCACGACGGCGAGATCGTGGGCGATGAAGATGTAGGAGAGGCCGAGCTTGGCCTTCAGGTCCTGCAGCAGGTTGATCACCTGCGCCTGGATCGAGACGTCGAGCGCCGACACCGGCTCGTCGCAGACGATCAGCTTAGGCTGCGAGGCCAGCGCGCGGGCGATGCCGATGCGCTGGCGCTGGCCGCCGGAGAATTCGTGCGGGTAGCGCAGCGCATGCCAGGCCGAGAGGCCGACCTCGCCCAGCAACTCGTCGATGCGCCGGCGCAGCGCTTCTCCGGAGGCAATGCCGTGCAGCTTGAGCGGCTCGGCCAGCGTTTCGCCCACGGTGAGTCGCGGGTTCAGCGAGGCGTAGGGATCCTGGAAGATGATCTGCATGTCGCGGCGCAGGTCGCGCAACGCGCCGCGGGACAGGGTTCGCACGTCGCGGCCGGCAAAGCGGATGGTGCCCTGCGTGGCTTCGATGAGGCGCAGGACGAGCCGACCGGTCGTCGACTTGCCACAACCCGATTCACCGACCAGCGCCAGCG
>LSKJ01000841.1 GCA_001557035.1 Rhodospirillaceae bacterium CCH5-H10
CCCGACAGGGTACCGCCGCGCTGGTCGCGCCGCTCGGCCAGTCGCGGGAACATGGCGAAGACGCGGTCGATGTCCGACCTGAAGTTGGCGGGATCGGCGAGGATCGCGCCCATCTGCAGGTTCTCGTAGACGCTCATGCGCGCGAAGATGCGCCGTCCCTCCGGCACCTGCGCCACGCCGCGCCGCACGATCTGATGGGTCGGCAGCGCGGTGATGTCCTCGCCGTCGAGCACGATCGTGCCGCTGCGCGCGCGGGGATTGCCGCAGATCGTCATCAGCAGGGTCGACTTGCCCGCGCCATTGGCCCCGATCAGGGTCACGATCTCGCCGCGCGCCACGTCAAGGTCGACGCCGTGCAGGGCCTGGATTGCGCCATAGAAAGTCTCGATGCCCTTCACCGAGAGGATCGAGGTCTCAGCCATCGAGCGCCTCCTCGTCGGTGCCGAGATAGGCGCGGATCACCGCCGGGTCGTTGCGCACCGCCTCCGGGTCGCCCTCGGCGATCTTGCGCCCGTAGTCGAGCACGACGATGTGGTCGGAGATCTGCATCACGACGCTCATGTCGTGCTCGATCAGCAGCACGCCGATCCCGTCACGATCGCGGATCGAGACCAGGAGCTGGTTGAGCTCCGCCGACTCGCGCGGGTTGAGACCCGCCGCCGGCTCGTCGAGGCACAGCAGCACCGGCTCGGTACACATGGCGCGGGCGATCTCGAGCCGGCGCTGCGCGCCGTAGGGCAGTTCGCCGGCCGGTCGGTCGGCGTCGGCGACGAGGCCGATACGCTCCAGCCACAGGCGCGACAGTTCGATCGCGGCCTCTTCGGCACGACGGAAGCTCGCGACTCCGAGCAGCCCCAGCAGGCTCCAGCCCGAGGCACGCATCAGCTTGTTGTGCTGCGCCACCATCAGGTTCTCCAGCACCGTCATGCCGGGGAACAGACGGATGTTCTGGAAAGTGCGCGCCACCCTGGCCTTCTGGCCGATCTCGTGGCCGCGCATGCGCTCCAGCAGGAATTCAGGCCCGCCGCCGCGCAGGGTCAGCCGGCCGACCGTCGGCTTGTAGAAGCCCGTGATGCAGTTGAAGACCGTCGTCTTGCCGGCGCCGTTGGGTCCGATGATGGCGGTGATGGCTTTCGGATGGGCAGTGAACGACACGTCATCGATCGCGACAAGTCCGCCGAAGCGCATGGTGAGGTGCTCGACCTCGATCAGCGGTGCACTCATCCGCCGCCTCCCGGATGCAATCGTATCGACGGCTCGCGATGGGAGATGAGGCCGCGCGGCTTGAACACCATGATCAGGACCATGGCGAGGCCGAAGGCAAGCATGCGATAGCTGCCGAGATCGCGGAACCATTCCGGCAGGCCGATCAGCAGCACCGCCGCCAACACGACGCCGATCTGGCTGCCCATGCCGCCCAGAACGACGATGGCCAGGATGATCGCCGACTCGATGAACACGAAGCTTTCGGGGCTGATGAAGCGCTGCTTGGCGGCGAAGAAGGAACCGGCGAAGCCTGCGAACATCGCGCCGATGGCGAAGGCCGTGAGCTTGGTGTTGGTCGGGTTGATGCCCAGCGCCTGGCATGCCGTCTCGTCCTCGCGCAGCGCCTCCCAGGCGCGGCCCACCGGGAGGCGCCGCATGCGCTGGGTGAACAGGTTGGTGATCAGCGCGAGCACGAGGATGATGTAGTAGAGGAAGATCAGCCGGTGATTGCCGTCGAAGGCGATGCCCAGCATCTCCGACACGGTCTGCTTGCCAGGCGGCGGCGTCTCGGCGAACACCGCGCCGAACAGGGTCGGCCCGGGGATCGAGCCGATGCCCGCCGGGCCGTTCGTGAGGTCGAACCAGTTGAGCAGCACGAGCCGGATGATCTCGCCGAAGCCCAGCGTCACGATGGCGAGGTAATCGCCGCGCAGACGCAGCACCGGGAAACCCAGCATGATGCCGAACAGCGCCGCCATCATCCCGGCGAGCGGCAGGACCGTCCAGAACCCCAGCCCGTACTGCGTGCTGAGCAGCGCATAGGCGTAGGCGCCGACCGCGTAGAAGGCGACGTAGCCCAGGTCGAGCAGGCCGGCGAGGCCGACGACGATATTGAGGCCCCAGCCCAGCATCACGTAGGTCAGGATCAGCACGCCGAGATCCATCGTCTTCTGGTCGGCGAAGGGCGAGAACGGCATCAGCACCGCGAAGGCTAGCAGCAGCCAGCCGAACCACTTGGACCCGGCCTTGCCCAATGCCATGCCCGACGGCGTCCGCGCCGCCGCACCCATCGCGTCGTTGGCCCACGGCCAGATCGCGCGGATGACCAGCAGCACGCCGCCCAGCGCCACGAACCAGTGCAGGAAGCCCGACGGCAGTTTCATCGGCGAGGCGCCAGCCGCGATCATCGCGACGCCCAGCACGATAGCGGGCCAGCGCAGCCCGTTCGCCGCCATCGAGAGGCCGAGCCGGCCGATGAAGATGACGACCACCGCCACGGCGAGATCGACGAGGTGATAGTCGAACCCGAGCCCTTTCCCGCCGCCCATGTCGACGGTGCGGAAGCCGACGATGAAGATGCCGAGGGCGGCCGCGACGAAGGCCGTCAGGCCCGCATCCTTCAGCATCGAGGGGAGACGCAGGCTCATGCGCTCAGACCTTCTCGATCTCCGGTTTGCCTAGAAGGCCGCTCGGGCGGAAGATCAGCACGAGCACGAGGATCGCGAAGGCCGCGACGTCCTTGTATTCGCTGGAGAAGTAGCCGGCCCAGAAGACCTCGATCAAACCGATCAGCAGCCCGCCCAGCATCGCGCCGGGCAATGAGCCGATGCCGCCCAGCACCGCCGCGGTGAAGGCCTTGATGCCGGCCAGGAAGCCGATGAAGAAGTCGATGACGCCGTAGTACATCAGAAACAGCATGCCGGCGACGGCGGCCAGGGCCGCGCCCAGCACGAAGGTGAGCGAGATGGTGCGGTCGACGTTGACCCCGAGCAGCGCCGCCATCTTCATGTCCTGCTCGCAGGCGCGCTGCTGGCGGCCGAGCGAGGTCCTGGCGATCACCCAGGTGAAACCTGCCATCAGCACGACCGTCACCAGCACGATGATGATCTGCAGCCACGTCACGCGCACGTCGAAGCCGTCGGCCGTGAAGAGGTTGAAGCCGCCGGAGACGAGCTGCCCTCCGGGTTTGGGCCGCGCCCCCTGCGCCAGCTGCACGTAGTTCTGGAGGGCGATGGAAACACCGATGGCGGAGATCAGCGGGGCCAGCCGGAACGAGCCCCGCAAGGGTCTGTAGGCCGTTCGTTCTATCGCCCATCCGTAGACGGCCGAGAATGACATGGCCAGCAGCAGCACCAGCACGATGGCGATGGGCGCCGAACTGATGCCCAGGCTGCCGCAGATGATGAAGCCGATCAGCGAGATGAAGGCGCCGATCATGAAGACCTCGCCGTGCGCGAAGTTGATCATGCCGATGATGCCGTAGACCATCGTGTAGCCGATGGCGATGAGCCCATAGATGGCGCCCAGCGTGATTGCGTTGATCAGCTGCTGCGTGAAATACGCCATGCCTTGTTTCTGTCTCCCTGCCCTTGCGACCTACGATGCTTTCTCGGGGACTGGCAAGCTCAAGATGTGAGGCCTGCAATTCGCGGACCAGAGGCATGGCCGGAAAGCGCCACGCCCGCCCGGGTGCTTTCCCGGCGGCCCAAAAGCCTCTTGAACTCGGGCCCCCAAGTGCCGATTAAAGGTCTCATGGACACCCCCTCATACGACGTCATCGTCATCGGCGCCGGCCCTGCCGGACTGACCGCCGCCACCGACATCGCCCGTGCCGGCCTGAAGGTACTTTGCCTCGACAAGCTCGCGCCGGGCGGCGAGATCATGAACCTCGGCGAACTCCAGGATTTCGACGAGATCTTCGACGGTGCGCAGATGGCGTCGCGCCTGACCGACGATGCGGTGGTCGCGGGTGTCGAGATCGGCTTCGGCGAAGTCTCGTCGATTGCCGGCCAGGGCCCCTTCGAGATCGAGACGACCGATGGCGAGCGCCACACCGCCCGCGCGCTGGTCGTCGCGACGGGCCTGAACAAGGGCAAGCTCGGGTTGCCGAACGAGGAAGAATACGAAGGTCGCGGCCTTTCCCACTGCGCCAACTGCGATGGCCCCCTCTATGCTGGGCAGCCGGTCATCATCGCCGGCGCTACCGGATGGGCGCCCTTTGAAGCGAAGGCGCTCGTCGGCATTGCCGGCGAAGTCACCATGCTCGGCGTGCCCGACGGCGACGTTCCCGAAGGCGTGACCTCGCAGCCGGGCCGGATCGTCGGCGTGGAAGGCAGCAACGGCCTCGAGGCCGTCACGATCGAGAATGACGGCCAGCGAAACAGAATTCCGACGAATGCCGTTTTTGTTTACGTCGGCCGGTCTCCCGCTGCGGAATTCCTGCCGGATTCGCTTGCACGCGACGCCACCGGGCATATCGTTGTCGACGAAGAAGGCCGGACCGGCCAGCCGCTGGTGTTTGCCGCCGGCGACGTCAGGTCCGGCTCGAAGGAATATCTGGCCAACGCCATCGCCGACGGCCAACGGGTCGCCCAATCGGCGGTCGCGGCGCTGAACAAGTAGCGTGGAGGAAAATTAGAATGCGTATCTTCAATCCGAGCTTCGGCATGGCCGCCGCCGGCCCCGCCAAGGTGACGCTGCAGCCCATCAACTGGGCGACCGACGCCATCGCGCTGATCTCCAACTCGAAGCCGAACGCCCGCGAACTGCTGGAAGGCGTCCGCGCCATGCTCGGCGCGCACCGCCGCGTGGACAACATCCACTTCCACGCCAAGAACAGCGCCAGCCAGCCGGCGCCGAAGGAACTGATCGAGAAGGTCGCCAAGAACTACAAGGGTGCCCTGTTAGCCTTAGGGGATTGAGGAAGCTGTTCATCGTGGAGTTTCCACGACAGCCTCGAACTCGAGAAGCTCGGCGTCACCTCTTTCGTAATCGCCACTGAGACCTTCAAGCCGCTGGTCCTTGCCCAGGCGAAAGCCCGCAAGGTCGAAGCGCGACTGATCGTAGTGAAGCATCCCGTCGGCGGCTTGAATGCCGAAGAGCTGCGGGAACGCATCGAAGCAGCGACCAAGGGACTGACCGAGGCGACCGGCAAATGAAGGACATCGCCGAACAGGAAGTGATCGACATCGGAGAGATGGATGTCGAAGCCTTCAACGAGTACGCCGTGGAACAGGGCTGGAGCGACGGCATGCCGCTCTTCGTCCCCACCGAGGCCAAGGTCGCGAAGTTCGTCGAGACCGTTCGCGGCGACAACCGGCACTATGCGCCGGTGCCGCCGCGCCAGATCGTCCCGACGATCCAGGCGCTCGCCGCCAACGCCGTGATGGCGGGGTGCAAGCCGGAATACTTCCCGGTCGTGACCGCCGCCCTGCGCGGCGTGCTCGACCCGGACTACAATCTGCACGGCACGCTGGCGACCACGCACTCCTGCGCGCCGATGGTCATGGTGAGCGGCCCGATCCGGCACGAGCTCAACATCAACTGCGGCACCAACTGCTTCGGACAGGGCCGCCAGGCCAACGCCACGATTGGCCGCGCGCTCGGCCTGATGCTGCTGAACGTCGCCGGCGCCAAGCCGGGCGAGATGGACCGCTCGACCCAGGGCAATCCCGCCAAGTTCACCTTCTGCTTCGGCGAGAACGAGGAAGAGAATCCCTGGACGCCCTATCACGTGCAGCGCGGCTTCGCGCCCACGGATTCGGTCGTGACAGTGATGTCGGGCGAAGGCCCGCATAACCTCAACGATCACGGCTCGACCACGGGTGACGGCCTGCTGACCACGTTCGCCGGCGGCATGTCCAACCCGGGCGCCAACACGATCTACGGCAAGGGCCCGATGTTCGTCATCATCGGTCCGGAGCATGCTGCGACGCTCAAGCGCGACGGCTTTACGATCGACAGCATCCGCGAGGAGCTGTGGAAGCGTTCGCGCGTCCATCTCTCGCGCGTCTCGAAGGAAAACCTCGTGACCTACGAGACCACCGGTCACAAGCCCGACGGCGACTGGCTGACGATCGGGCGCGACCCGAAGGACATCCACATCACTGTGGCGGGCGGCCCGGGCAAGCACTCGGCCTTCATCCCGTCGTTCGGCGGCACCACCGTCGCCTGCACGCGCATCGCCTGATGGACGAGTGGTGCGGCTGGCCCGTCGTCTCCGACGGGACGAACTGGGAAGACGCACAACGCATCCTGACGGAGGCCGAACTTTCGGACGGCCTCCCCCTGGTGCCGCCAACCCGGCGGCGTCTCGAGGCCATGGTCGCCGGCATCGGCGGCCGTTCGGAGTCGCTGGGCATGATGCCGCCGATGTTCGGCGACATCACGCCGGACAGCGTCGCCTATCAATGCGTGATCGCGGGCTGCGTTCCGGCCGAGTTGCCGGTCGTAATGGCTGCGGCGCAGGCCATCCTCGAACCGGACTTCAATCTTCTCGGCATCGCGACCACCACCGGCAGCGCCGCGGTGGCGCTCTGCGTCCACGGCCCCATCGCGCGGATGCTTGGCGTGAACGCGCTGACCAACGCCATCGGCCCGGGTACGCGCGCCAATGCCTGCATCGGCCGCGCCTTGCAGCTCTGTCTGCGCAACATCGGCGGCGCCCGCTCGGACACGGGCGACATGGCGACGATGGGCCAGCCGGCCAAGTTCACTTTGTGCTTCGCCGAGCGTGACGAAGGCCCCTTCCCTTCCTTTACCGAGCGCCATGGCCTCGGCAAGGATGCGAGCGCGATCACGGTGATGGGCATTTCCGGCACGGCCGAGGTGCTGCCGGGCGACGGCGAAGGGGCAACCGCGGAAGCAATCCTCGACCCGATCGTCGCCGGCATGCGCGCCGAGATCGTGATGTCGGGCCAGAGCCGCAAGAAGGATC
This sequence comes from Rhodospirillaceae bacterium CCH5-H10, assembly GCA_001557035.1. Lineage (GTDB taxonomy): Bacteria > Pseudomonadota > Alphaproteobacteria > Reyranellales > Reyranellaceae > Reyranella. The sequence goes on from LSKJ01000841.1 coordinate 6,923, forward strand.
GCGGCGAGCAGGTCTTCCTGCTGCCGCTGGAACTCGCGGAGAAGATCGCCCGCCACGACGGCTGGGACCTGAAGCGTGTCCAGCAGTACCTGTTCGACAAGGGCGGCGACGTCGCTTCGTCACCCGAGGCGATCCATCCGATCGTGACCGGCGGCGCCGGTTACAAGATGGCCTATCTCCCGATCTGGGGTGGCGGCTCACAGACGGTGCTGCGGAAGCTTTAGATTCTGTCGTCCTGAGCGCAGCGAAGGACCTAGCCGAGCGACCGGACTACTCCCGAGCGGGCGCTAGATCCTTCGCTTCGCTCAGGATGACAATTAGGTCGTGGCTGTCAGCTGGGCTCTGGGTGCTAGGCTACGGCTTCCAGCCCAGCCATTCGCAGATGCCGCGGCCCATCACGCCTTCCAGGTCGCTGCCCTTCAGCCACGGCATCTCTTCCGTGAACATGGTCACGCCCTGGCGGTAGCTGCCGGGCAGTCGCGACAAGTCCGTTCCCCAGAAGGTGCGCTTCGGTCCGAAGGCGTCGAACACGCGCCGGATCTGCGGATGCACCGACTTGAAGGGATAGGTCTTGTCGTCGGCATAGCAGGGCATCGCAGAGACCTTGGCTGCCACGTTGGGGCGCTTCGCAAGCGCCAGCACGTTGCCCAGCGTCGCGAAGTTTGTGGCCTCGGTGACGCCCTTGCCACTCTTCAGTCCGAGATGGTCGAGCACCAGCCGCAGGCCGGGATAGCGCTCGGCGACCTTGTCCGCGAGGTGCATGTATTCGTGATGGAACAGCACCATGGCCGGGATGCCGTGCTTTTCCAGTTCGCCCCAGACCCAGTCGAAGCGGCCGTCGAGCAGCGGCTGGCGCAGCACCTCGGTGTGGAAGGTGAAGCGCACGCCCAGCATGCCCGGCTGCTTCTTCCAGTCGGCGAGCTGGCCGGTCGCGCCCGGCGCCTCGGGATCGAAGCGGCCCATGGTAGCGAAGCGGGTGGGATGAGCCCGCGCCGCCTCGTTGGCGAGATCGTTGCGGTCGCCTTCCCACGAGGGCGGCACGATGATCACGCCGTCGACGCCGGCCTTGTCCATCTCGCTCAGCAGCTCGTCCTTGCCCAGCGGCTCACGGTGCGGTTCGGCGCGCGCCGGCCACGGACGCTTCGGCGTGTTCGGCCCCCAGATATGGACCTGCGCGTCGACGATCTTCATTGCCGTATCTCCACCCTACTTCATCACTTTGCGTGCGAGCGAATAGAACAGCCACATGCCGAAACCCCAGAGCGCATAGACGATCGGCACCGTGACGACGCCCGGCAGGCGCCAGCCCCCGCCCACGGGAGCGCCCTTGAGCGGCAGCACGACGAACCAGTTCACCGCCAGCACCAGCACGGCCGCGAACAGGATCCAGCCCAGCGCGCCGCTGAGGACGCCCGGCAGGCGCGTGACGACGAAGGCGCCGAGGATGCCCCACAGGCCGCCCCAGAAGGCTTGCGAGACGATCGTGGGCACACCCCACGGCGGTACCGGCCGCATGCTGTAGAGATTGGACCGGCCGTAGCCCAGCTCGGCCGCGAAGTGGAAGCCGAGCTGATGGAACACCAGCACGCTCAATGCGCCGGCAAGAAAACCCGCAAGTACGGTGCGCCAGAAATTGCCTGTCACGTCACTTCCCTCCGGAAGGCCGCCGATCGCGCCAAGGATGCGCCCGTTCGAGCTGCGCGGCCAGGGACAACAAAGTGGCTTCGGCGCCGTAGCGGGCGACGAAATGCATGCCGATGGGCAGACCGTCTTCGGTCCATTCGAGCGGCACCGACATGGCCGGGACGCCGGTGGCGTTGCACACGGCGGTGAACGGCACCATCGGCGCCAACCCCTCTTCGTATTTCTCCAATGTGCCGTCCATGCGGACCGTGCCGAGCGGCAGCGAAGTGCGGGCGATGGTCGGCGAGAGGAGGATGTCGAACCTCTCGAAGAAGGCGCCGAGCTGGCGCCCCGCGCGATGAAAGGTCTGCACGGCGCGGATATAGTCGTGGGCGCCGATCCTGCCGCCCTGCTCCGCATAGAGGCGCGTCACCGGCTCGAGATCGTCCGGCCCCGGCACGCGCCCGTTGGCGCGCACCTGTATGTTGGTGAAGGTGTTGGCGCACATCACCGTCCCGAAGGCCTTGCCCGTCGCTTCGGCGTCGTAGTCCGGCACGGCTTCCTCGACATGATGTCCGAGCGCTTCCAGCCGCTTGGCCATCCTTTCGACCGCCGCAACCAATACCGGATCCATCGACTCCCAGCCCACCGGCTTGCGCAGGAAGGCCACGCGGAGCCTGCCCGGCGCCCGCCCGGTCGCGTCGAGGAACGTGCCCTCGACCTCGGGTGCGCGGTAGGGGTCGCCGGCTTCACCACCCGCCAGCGCGTCGAGCAACGCCGCACTGTCACGAACCGAGATCGACACGCAGAGCTGCGCGCCGGCTCCCGCCAGCGTCTCGCCGATCGGCGCCAGGCTGATGCGGCCTCGTGAGGGCTTGAGGCCGAACAGGCCACAGAGGGAGGCCGGGATGCGGATCGAGCCGCCGCCATCCGTAGCATGTGCCATGGGCAACGCCCGAGCCGCGACGACTGCCGCCGAACCGCCGGAGGAACCACCCGGCGACAGGTCGGCGCGCCACGGATTGACCGTGGCACCGCCGAATGCGGGTTCGGTCGTCGGCGCGAGCCCAAACTCGCTGGTGTTGCTGCGTCCCACGATCACCAGGCCAGCGCGGCGCATCCGCGCCACCGCAGCGCTGTCGTGTGCCGCGACCGGCTCCTTGGCGAAGAAGCGCGAACCGACCGTGGTCGGCGTGCCGGTGCAATCGGCCATGAGCTGCTTCACGACGAAGGGAATGCCCTGGAAAGGTCCCTCGCCCGCCGCCGCGACGGACTTCTCCAGCAGGTCGCCCTCGTAGAAATCCGTGATGGCGTTCAGCGTGCCGTTGACCGCGCGCAGCCGCTTCAGGCTGCCATCGAGGACTTCGCGCGCGCCGATCTTGCGCCCACGGATCAGTTCGGCGACGGCCAGCGCATCATGCGTCTCGAACAGGTCTTCCAATGTGTCAGTTCCGCCAGCGCTCGAGATTGGCCGCCACGAAGGCGTCGTCGTGCAGCTCAGGATAGGTAGCGTAGAGCCTGTCGATGCCTTCGCTCTGGCCGGGGCTCAGCTTTTCATGCGGGTCGAGGCACTCGACCGACTTCAGCAGCCCCTGCCGCCGCAGGATCTCGTGGCAGCCCGGGATGCAGCCGGCGAAATCGTGGTCCACGTCGAACACGACGCTGTTGCAGTCGGTCACGAAGGAATCCAGCGCCAACACTTCGGGCGGGATCGCGCCATTCGAAACCGAGAGCTTGAGCCGCTCCAGCATGTTCACCGCGCCGCGCGTCCAGACGCTCCAGTGGCCGAGCAGCCCGCCCTGGAACCGCAGCGTCACCTCGCGATTGCCGGTGCGCACGACCATAGGCGTCACGAGGTCGGCCACGATGTGATCGTCGTTGCCGGTATAGAGCGTGATGCGGTCTTCGGCGTGCGCGGCGGCGATGCCGAAGCAGACGTCGAGGGTGCGGTAGCGGTTGAACGGCGCCACCTTGATCGCCACGACATTGTCGATGGAAGCGAAGCGTGTCCAGAATTCGCGTGACAGCCTGATGCCGCCCACCGCCGTCTGCAGGTAGAAGCCGATCAGCGGCATCTCCTTCGCCACCGTAGAGCAATGCTCGATCAGCTCGTCCTCGCTCGCGCCTTTCAGCGCCGCCAGCGACAGCAGCACCGCGTGATAGCCGAGCGACCGGGCGGTGCGCGCTTCCTCGACCGCCTGCGCCGTCTTGCCGACCGCGCCCGCGATCATGACCAGCGGCCGGTCGGTCCAGTCGCGCGCCGTCTCGATGGCGAGTTCGAGGACCGGGCGGTAGAGCCCGACCTCGCGGATGGCGAACTGCGTGGAGTGGACCCCGACGGCAAGACCGCCCGAACCGGCATCGAGGTAGTAGCGGCTCAACGCCCGCTGTGACTGCTCGTCGAAGTTCCGTTCGATATCGAGCGCAAGCGGATGCGCGGGGATGACGGTGCCCTGCCGCAGCAGGGACAGGACCGGCGCCGGAAGATCGCGCCAGTGAAGGGCCTTGTCGGTGCTCATAGCGTCATCCTAACCCAGTTCAGGGCCCGCAAGGGCAAAGACATGCGAGGGATCGTCCAGCCCCTTCGCCGTCCCCAGAGTCATGCGCATGTAGCCGCGCGGCGAGGTCGCGCCTTGGTCCTGCAGCCACGCACGCACCGCCTCGTGTGCCTCCGGCACGTCGATGATGAATGGTCCCGGCGCGGCCGCCGCGGCCTGCGAGATCAGCGCGAGGGCAATCGCCGCGCGGTCGGCGACCACCGGGCCGAGCGACGTCGCCACCCTTCCCTCGCGGCCCAGCACAAAGCCGACGATCTTGCCGCCCACATCCTCGGCCAGCCAGGCGCGGCCGGGCTGGCGGAGCGCCAGGTGCATCAGGACTGATGGACGTTCCATGCCGGTCATCGGCCGGTCGTAGATGGCGAGACGCGGCAGGTCGGCCGGGGTGACCGGCCGGATCGTAACGCCGGCCGGCGGCGCAACGGCTCCGCCTTTCGCGTCGTCGAAATGCCAGCGGGCGATCCTGTAGAGATCGCGAAAGCCGAGCGACAGATAGATCGGGCGTCCCTGCTCGGTCGCATCGAGGCCCGCGACGGCGTCGGCCGAACGCACTTCCTCGATGCAGCGCTTCAACAGGCCGGTGCCGACTCCGCCGCGCCGCCGGTCCTTCGTCACCAGTACCATGCTGATCCAGGCGAGCTTCTGGCCGAGCGGCAGGATCAGCGAGCTGGCCTGCCACGTCCCGTCCGGCGCAGTACAGCCGAAGCCGCGGCCGGCGCCCAGCATGAATCGCCAGTCGGCGACGTTCTGGTTCCACCCCGCCTCGATCGACAGCGGCCAGACCGCGTCGCTCTGCTCCGGGTCGATCGGCCGGACGTCGAGCACCTCAGTACTTGCCATCGCGCACCTCGTAGTGCGTGGGCTTGTTCAGCGTGGCCATGTCGCGCTGGAGCCAGTCGGTCGTCCATTCGATCATCTTCGACAGCGGCACGCTGGGCGGCCCGAACTCCTTCTCCATCCGCTTGGCATTGTTCAGCCAGCCGGTCGGCGCTTCCTTGCCGGTGAGCGTCGGTGCCTTGCCCAACAGCTTGCCGAACTCAGCGGCAAGCTTGCGGATCTCGATGGTCTCCAGGCCCGTGACGTTGATCGGCGTGGTCGGCGTCGTGGCGCGCGCGAGACAGCGCAGCGCAACCGAGTTGGCGTCGCCCTGCCAGATGACGTTGACGTGGCCCATCGACAGGTCGATCGGCTCGCCGTCACGCACCTTGCGGCCGACGTCGTGCAGAACGCCGTAGCGCATGTCGATTGCGTAGTTGAGACGGAACAGCCGGCCGGGCGTGCCGTGGCGCGCCGAGAAATACTCGAACATGCGCTCGCGCCCGACGCAGGAGTTGGCGTAGTCGCCGGACGGCGGCACCGGCGCCATCTCCTCCGTCGCGCCACCGCTCTCGACCGGAACGAAGGGATAAACGCAACCCGTCGAGAAGGCGACGATACGCGATTCCTTGAACACCTCCGCGACCATCGCGGGGACCTGGACGTTCATCGCCCAGGTCAACGGCACGTCGCCCGTCGCGCCGAACTTGCGCCCGGCCATGAATACGACGTTCGCCGCCCTGGGGACATTTTCCAGCGCCGCACGGTCCAGCAGGTCGGCGGAGATCGGCTCGACGCCGGCCTTTTCCAGCGCTTCCCTCACGCCGGGTTCGCTAAAGCGCGCGACACCCATGATCCTCTTCGTC
>LSKJ01000842.1 GCA_001557035.1 Rhodospirillaceae bacterium CCH5-H10
ACCGCCTCCTGCCCAACGGGACGAAGCTGCTGATGCGGGAGGGGCTCGAACTCGCCCTGCCGCTCAACCTGGCGGCACGTCGCTATGACGTCGGCCTGAAGCTCTGTCAGGAGGCCGGCCTCACCGAAAAGGCTTCGTCCGCACCGGCCATCGTGCTGGCAGAACTGATGTACGGCCAATGGGCCTGCCGTCATCTCGCTGACGGTGGCAAGTCCGACGCGGCCTATGTCGGCAGGGGCGAGGAGATGCTGCGCAAGGTCATGACGGAACGCTTCATCGAGAACGGCTACTACACCAGGATGGCGATGTGGCTTAAGGTGATCTACCACGACAGTGGCGTCACACGGACCCCTGAGGAGACGTTCCTCAAGGCTTACGACACGATGACGGGCGTCGAGAAACCCGCTTTCGCAAAGGTCTGATGTCGGACGAGCAACTTTAGCAGCAGAGGGCGAGTCCGGTGGGCCAGGCGACAACCGCCGCTGCCGGCAAGTTCCGCCGCGTCGATTCAAGCGGCGGCAGGAACACTCCTCAGAACTTGTGAATCTTTGTCTTTCGAAATCGCTCCAGTGATGATTCCAT
>LSKJ01000843.1 GCA_001557035.1 Rhodospirillaceae bacterium CCH5-H10
CTTGCCGAAAACTCCCGTGCTCAGCGGCCGCGATTACGCTCCGCAAGGAACTCAGTTCGAGGTTCATGATCGGACTGCCTACCGTGATGGAAAGAGTGGCCAGTCCCCTTCATAGTTGATTAAATTTGGCTTGCTGTTTTCCACCAGCATAAATTTCCGCAATCTTTCGGACTCAGCTTTGCCACGTGATACGCATAGCGATCATACTTCAACCTACTGATCGCGTCGGGAGTTCTCGCAGAAGTAAAGGTCCTGTAGGTCTCGCGCTGGCAGCCAGTCCGTGGCAACTGTTCGAACTCGGCCCTGAGGCGAAGACAATCGATCTACCCGCGGGTTGGTCAAATGCACCTATTTCATGGCCACGCCGATGGGCTTCAGCGCCTTCGCCAGCGCCTTGCAATCTCCAGCAAGGTGGCCCTGCAAATTACTTCAATAAGTAGCTCATTTAGCGCTTTGCAGCAGCGATTTCATCTGCGCGATCTCCTGCTGCTGGCTGGAAATGATGCCCGCACAGAGTTTCTGAATCTCAGGAGAGCTCAGCGATGATTCGTTACACATCAAAATTGCGCCGGCGTGATGTGGAATCATTGAGCGAAGGAACTGGTCGTTTCCTATTCCTACCTGTTCGCGAATACCGAACCAACAAAGGACTCCCAAGAGCAAACTTACTGCAACGATCATCGTGTTGAGGCGCCAATCGGCGTACATGCCTCGCATCACAAGCAATTCTATGAGTACCATCGGCGCAGTCATGAGCCCAGCCATGTAGACCTGATTGAGGTTCGAATAGACATTGGCGAACCGGTCGACCATGGCATACATGAGGGCATACATGGCCACGAACATGAGAGCGGTAATCATAGCCAAGTGGATGTAGTGCTGGCGCTCCGCGGCGGTGCTTGTCGGGGCTGGCGGAAGTACTACTTGCCATGTTTGGCCAACCAGGCGCTCAGCATGCCGATCTCCTTCTCTTGGTCTGCAATCATTTTCTCCGCTATCTTCTTGAGATCGGGATCCGTACCGAACTGTAGTTCGATCTTCGCCATGGCGACGGCAGCCTGATGGTGGGGGATCATATTTCGGGCGAAATCGACATCCGCCTGACCACTCAACGGCGCGTCGATGCCTTTCATGATGTCCATACGCACCCTTTTATAGGCCTCAATGACGGGCGCAGGCATGGGCGCCATGTTCGTCGTGCTTGTGCCGGTACTCCGATCCTGCGCGATCGCACCGCCGATCAATGAAGGAACGACGAGATGTATTGTGAGCAGCCACGCGCTGAACTTCATCTTTTCCTCCTGGGAGTGACGCGGGCATATACACATCGGATGACCGCCAGGGATTGAAAGAGCCTGCTCCTGCTGGGTTGCTCCGGCCGGGGCTTTTATTTCGTTCATAAGAGCTGCACTGATTTAGCTGGGCCAGCGGAGACTACCTACTGACTGGGCGCATACGGTCTCGAAAGGTAGGCAAGTCTCAGCTTTCCGCGTCTGCCATTGATCTCGGCCGCCTCTTTCCAGATCCAATCAACGCTTGAGCGATAATGTGGAGCGTCGTCCAAAACGTCTTCCGAGATCACCAGCACTGCGTTGAGCGGCCGGCAGAGCCGCTCCAGACGCTCCGCGACATTTACCGCATCACCAAATACCGTGAACTCGGCGTGTCGACCGCTTTCCAGTACGCCGCCGACCACGGGCCCGGCATGCAAGCCAATTCCGGCCTCAACCGCAGTCTTGCCGTGTCTGACCCGCTCGTGGCTCCACTGCGCGAGCAGCGTGGTGAGCCTCAGGCCACACGCGATCGCCCGTGCCGCATCGTCCTCACCGGTTCGCGGGTGGCCAAATACCGCCATGACGCCATCTCCGATGAACTTGTCGACGGTACCGCCGTGCTCGAAGACGGCTTCCGTCACCAATTGACGATACTCCGAGAGCACTTCGGCGATGGCTTCAGGTTCTGAAGCTTCGCTGAGGAGAGTGAACGAGCGAAGATCTACGAACATCACGAGCGCGTGCCGACGGGCGAGAGTGAGATTCGTGAGGTCATCCTGGAGTTCTGCGACGACCCCCGGCGAGAAGAAGCGCGCCAGCATCTGGCGCCGTCGTTCGCTTCCAACCGCTTCGGCAAGCACCACATTGTGCTCCTTTATTAGCTGGTAGCAGACGAAAGCCGCGAATGCGAACGCGGCGGCGAGCGCTCCTTCGGCACCCAAAATCGGCCACTCACTTTCCGCCTTGGGGTGTAGACGAGCATGTACGGCGAGCGTGATGGCGAGCAACATCAGCCATCCGGTGAGCACGACGGCCGAGAACAGGACAACGAGCCCCGGTCTCAGGCGCAAGGCCGCATGCGTCAACAGAAGGAAGCCGACGGCCAGTGACGGAGCCGTCAGGCTGTGATCGAATGCCTCACCCGGTGCGAAGAGGTGTGCGTGAAACAGGGCCACCACAAGCAAGGCGTCGATGATGACGAACGCGATCGTCGCCCAGACCGGACCAGTCCGCTTCAGGGCAAGGAGCAAGGCCACCATCGTCGCCAGGCCGTATCCACCGATCACCTGACCATGCACAAGAACGCTTTCGCCATGCTGGCTTGCTATGAGATTGAGCACCAGCACCGTGAACACCAGAAGCCGCAGCCAGGCCGACCGCAGCTCGCGGCGCCATCGGCGCTCGTTCGTCGAAAGACCGGCTTCGTTCGTGGCCAGCATGTGCGGTCCGTCAGAGCCGGAAGGCCCTCAGACGCAGGGCATTGGCAATCACGCTGAACGAAGACAGTGCCATTGCTGCCGCAGCGATGATGGGCGACAGGAGGATGCCGAAGGTGGGGTAGAGCACGCCTGCGGCGAGCGGGACGCCCGCGGCGTTGTACACAAACGCGAAGAAGAGGTTCTGGCGAATGTTGCGCATCGTCGCTTCGGACAGTCGTCGAGCCCGCACGATTCCCATCAGGTCTCCTTTGAGCAGCGTGACGCCCGCGCTCTCGATCGCGACGTCAGTGCCGGTCCCCATGGCGATACCGACATCGGCGGCCGCCAGCGCAGGCGCGTCGTTGACACCGTCTCCGGCCATGGCGACGACGCGGCCTTCCGTTCGCAACTTCTCGATGACGGCGCTCTTTTGCTCGGGAAGCACATCCGCCTCGACGTCGGCGATGCCGAGCCTTCGCGCGACGGCGTCAGCCGTGGTGCGATTATCTCCGGTCAGCATGACGACCCGTATCTTTTCCGCAGCCAGGGCACGAATTGCCTCGGGTGTCGTCGCCTTGACCGGATCAGCAATGGCGAAGACCGCGGCCGGAGCCCCGTCGACGGCCAGGAAGATTGCCGTTGCCCCCTCGAGCCGCAAGCGCTCGGCGTCGGCCTGCAGGCTGCCAGGATCGACTCCGAGTTCCTTCAGGAATTTGGTATTGCCAAGCACGAGTTTGCGACCGTCAACCGTACCGGTCACTCCCTTTCCGGTGGGCGAGTCGAACTCGTTCACGCCGGACAAGGCAATCTTGCGGTCGGCGGCTTCGTTTACGATCGCCATGGCGAGGGGATGTTCACTCGCTTTCTCGACGCTCGCTGCCAGGCCCAACACGGTCGCCTCCGCGAAGTCCTTTGTCGGGACGATCGCCACGACCTTCGGCTTGCCCTCGGTCAGCGTTCCCGTCTTGTCCACGACCAGCGTGTCGATGCGCTCCATCCGCTCGAGCGCCTCGGCATTCTTGATGAGGACACCGGCCTGCGCCCCGCGACCGACGCCCACCATGATCGACATCGGAGTGGCGAGGCCGAGGGCACAAGGGCAGGCGATGATCAACACGGCGACGGCGGCCACCAGTCCGAAGGAGAACCGGGGTTCTGGTCCGAATATCGACCATGCGGCGAAGGCCGCGATCGAAACGGCGATGACTACGGGTACGAAATAGCCGGAAACCTGGTCGGCTAGCCTCTGAATTGGCGCACGGCTTCGCTGCGCTTCAGCCACCATCTGGACAATGCGGGCCAGCATCGTGTCGCGACCGACCTTGTCAGCCCTCATGATAAGCGAGCCCGTCGAATTGAGCGTGCCGGCAATCAGGCCCGCGCCGGCTTCCTTGGTGACGGGCATTGACTCGCCGGTGACCATGGACTCGTCGACCGCCGACCTTCCGGTCAAGACTTCACCATCGACCGGAATCTTCTCGCCTGGCCGGACGCGAAGGCGGTTCCCGACGACGATCGAGTCGAGCGACACGGTCTCATCGGTCCCGTCTTCCTTGAGGCGTTGCGCCGTCTTGGGCGCAAGATCGAGCAGGGCTTTTATGGCACCGGAAGTTTGCGCACGCGCCCTCAGTTCGAGTACTTGCCCTACCAGGACCAGGACCGTTATGACGGCCGCGGCTTCGAAGTACACAGCCACCGATCCGTCCGAACCACGGAACGCCCCAGGAAAGAGCTGCGGAGCGAGGGCCGCCAAGACGCTGTAAACCCAGGCCACACCGGTGCCGATGGCGATAAGGGTGAACATGTTGAGATTACGGGTGATGAGGGACTGCCAGCCCCGGACGAAGAAGGGCCAGCCGCACCACAGCACGACCGGCGTCGCCAGCACGAGTTGAATCCAGTTGGACCACTTCTGACCGAGCAGCATGTGCAGCGAGGTGAGATGTCCTCCCATCTCGAGTGCAACAACAGGGAGGCTGAGCACCAGCCCGATCCACATGCGCCGCGACATGTCGATCAGCTCGTGGTTCGGCCCGTCCTCCAAAGACACCTCGGCGGGTTCCAGTGCCATGCCGCAGATAGGGCAGCTCCCGGGGCCGATTTGACGGATCTCGGGATGCATGGGGCATGTGAAGATCGTGCCGGGCGCGATGGAAGAGGCGGGCGCCGCCTCCTCGGGCCTCAAGTAGCGTTGCGGTTCGGTGGTGAACTTCTGCAGGCACTTGGGATTGCAGAAATAGTAGGTTTGCCCCTCGTGCAAGGCCGTATGCTTGGCCGTCGCAATCTTCACCTTCATGCCGCAGACGGGGTCCGTCGCAATATCTTGGCTGGCTCTATGATGTTGGTGAGCGGCGCTCCCGCCGTTGCAGCAATCGTGTTTCATGACTTGCCATGTATACTGTACGGGGGTATAGTGCAAGTATGAAGGACAAATTGAAGAAGTCGCAACTAGCCCGCCTTGGCCGTATTGAGGGCCAGGTCCGCGGGATCGCTCGCATGATCGAGGAAGGGCGCTATTGCATCGATGTATTGACCCAGGTCCGCGCCGTGCGCGCCGCCTTGAACAAGGTTGAGCAGGAAACGCTCGGGGATCACCTTGAACACTGCGTCGCTCATGCATTCCACGCCGGTTCGGAGAAGGACCGAAAGGCGAAGATCGAAGAGATTCTTGAAGTCCTCGACAGCCGACGCAGCTGATCGTCCGACTCCGCCGATTGACAACCCGCCAGCTCCTGCTCATGTATGTGGCCATGATCGCCGCTCCTTCCCTGAGGAAGTTCGCACAGGCATTCCTGCTTGCGCTTGCGGCGTGGGTGCTTACCGCTGGTATTGCTTCGGCTCATGGTGGTCACGTGGGCTCGGA
>LSKJ01000844.1 GCA_001557035.1 Rhodospirillaceae bacterium CCH5-H10
CCCCTGCTCGCCCAAGTCGTCGACGAGCTGCGCGCGGCCTCGCCCGACCGCAGCTTCGTCAGCCACATCGCAATGGACCAGCCGGTCTCGTGCGATGCCGGTCGCATCGGCCAGCTCCTGTCGAACCTGCTCGGCAACGCCGTCGTCTATGGCGCGCCGGGCACCCCGATCGCGATCGACGCCAGCATCGAGGACGGCACGTTCGGACTGTCGGTGACCAACCACGGCGATCCGATTCCCGCCGAGGCCCTTGAAAAACTGTTCCAGCCCTTCTTCCGCGGCGAGGTCCGCGCCAGCCAGCAGGGGCTGGGCCTCGGCCTCTACATCTGCAGCGAGATCGCGCGTGCCCATGGCGGCACGCTCACGGCCACGTCGACGCCGGAGAGGACCATCTTCCTCTTCCGCATGCCCGCGCGCGCGGCCTGATCCGCCCTCAGGCGCCGAGCCGTTCGGCGTGCCAGGCGATATGGTCGGCGACGAAGCTCTGGATGAACCAGTAGGAATGGTCGTAGCCCTCGTGCCGGCGCAGGAGCAGCTTCTGGCCCGCAGCGGCGGCCGCGCTCTCCAGCGCCTCGGGCCGCAACTGCCCGTCGAGGAACTGATCCTTCAATCCCTGGTCGACCAGGATCGAGTCGGGGAACGGCCGCTCGCGCATCAGCAGGCTCGCGTCCCACGCCGCCCAGCCTTTCCGATCGGGCCCGAGATAGTTCCCGAAGGCCTTCTCGCCCCACGGCACGGCAACGGGATTGCAGATCGGCGCGAAGGCCGAGACCGAACGATAGACCTCGGGATTGCGCAGCCCGATCACCAGCGCGCCGTGCCCGCCCATCGAGTGACCGAACACGCCGCGCCGCCCGGCCTCGACCGGGAAGCTGGCCTCGATCAGCGCGGGCAGCTCGCGCGTCACGTAGGAATACATCCGGTAGTGCGGCCGCCACGGCTCGGCTTCGGCGTCGAGATAGAAGCCCGCGCCGGTGCCGAAATCCCAACTGTCTTCCTCGCCCGGCAGGCCGAGCCCGCGCGGGCTGGTATCGGGTGCCACGAGGACGAGCCCGTGCTCGGCGGCACGGCGCAGGGCCCCCGCCTTGATCATGAAGGTCTCTTCCGTGCAGGTGAGCCCCGCCAGGAAATAGAGCGCCGGACGGGGCCGCGCCGCCGCACCCGGCGGCACGAAGACGGAGAATTTCATCTCGGTACCCGTCTCCTGCGAGACATGGCCGTAGAATCCGATCGTGCCGCCAAAGCACGCCTGTTCGCTTCGCACCGTAAGGCTCATTTGCACACCACTCCTCGACCGGCTTCGATGATACAGGAGAGTGCGGGGCGAGGACCAAGGAGATCGTGATGGCGGGCGTAAAGGCGGCGAAGGACGAGCGGCGCAGCGATTACGGATGGTGGATGCCGGTCGCCAGCCGCTGGTCCGACTGCGACGCCTACGGCCACGTCAACAACGCCGTCTATTACAACTGGTTCGACACGGCGCTGACCACGCTGGCCATCGAGCGCGGCATCCTGCGGGCGCCCGGCCAGACCTCGATCGGCCTCTGCATCGCCAGCGGCTGCGAGTTCCTGGCCCCCGTGGGTTTTCCGGAGACCGTCGATGTCGGCATTCGCCTCGGCCGCATCGGCAACAGCTCGCTGCGCTATGAACTGGCGATCTTCAGGCGCGACCGCGAGACGCCTGCCGCCGTCGGCCATTTCGTCCATGTCTATGTCGAGGCCGAGACGCGGCGCAGCGTTGCGCTGACCGAGCCGCAGAAGGCGGCCATGGCGGACCTGTTGAGCGCCGCTTCCGCGGGCTGAGACGAGCGGGCCCGCCCTTCAGAGCGCCGGAACCGGCGATCCCCGAGGCGCGGGCGGCGCACGGCGAAGCGAAATGGAGTCGAGCCATTTGCGGGCGCGGTCCGCATCGCCGAACACCCGCAACGGACGCTTGTTGGCCGCCAGGATCCCCAGAAGCCGCGACAGGATCAGATGCTTGTCTTCCGGCAGGATCACGGCCAGGGGCCCGTGAAACTCGGCCGCTCTCTCCAGGGCCCGCATGCGGACGCCGATCGCCAGAATGTCGAGGGGCCCCATCCTTGTGTCGCCATGGGTGCCGTCGAACATCTTGCGATAGCCCAGCACGTTCGACGCTACGGCCACATCGATCATCCGGTGAACTTCCTCCAGGGCCACATCGCCATCGCAGACGGCCGCGAACAGCCGAAGGCGCGAGTCGATGGTCCAGTGCAGAGGCATGCGGAGAGTCCAGTGTGCGAGTGACGCGGAGGTCGAGAATGACTGCGAGCCGCACCCGGGGCAAGCGTCGGCGCCATGTTGTGCAATGTCGGACCGAACCCGCCGCCCGGATCAGTGCGCCGGGCGCACGATTGCCGCGGCCCGCCAGCCAGGATGACCGCGCAGGAGTAGCCGGGCTCAAACCCGGCGATAGGCCGCGTGCAGGATGGCGAAGGGAATGCCGGCGCGGCCCGCGCTGCCACGCACCATCACGACCCGCTCGTCGATGCGGTAGAACCAGTCGTTGAAGTTCAGCACCATTGAGGCTGTCTCGTCACCAGGCCCGTCACCCTTTTGCGGGGTGTCGCGCGTATAGCGCCAGTGGAAGGCGCAGCCGCGTGCGTTGCCTTCCGCCTCGCCCTCGAGTCGCGCCTCCTGGCCGGAATATCGTCCGTCCGCACCCTTGACGATACGCCAGGACAGCGTGTCCTGCCGTCCGTCGTCGAAGGTCCAGGTCTCGGTGAAGGTGAGAAGGCGCGCCGTCTCGTCCCATGAACCGTGCGCCTTCACGGTGAAACGCTGTTGAAGCCCGCCGGTCAGGCGCTCGATCACGCCCCAGCCCTCCAGGTCGCCGGTCAGGAATTGCTCCGGGAGCAGTTCCGGCGTCGTGCCGGTAAAATCCGCGATGTCCATCAGCCTCAACGCGGACGATGCCACCGGCGTTGCGAGCGGGTCCCTCGTCTGCACGTTCGCGCTCGGCACCTGCGCCCGCATAAGAACGCCGTGGCACAGTTCGGCAAGGCCACGCGTGTCAAAGGGTCAGGGAAACCGTACCGTGGGCCCCTGGCATTACAGGAAGGACACGGCTGGCGGGACCGAATATGACAGTCTGAAGATCCTGTTCGACGAAAACGGCCGCATAGTCCGCATCGTCCAACGCCTCGACAGCAACGACGAAGACGAACGCACTGGGGGACGTGACCGCCTCGCGCCCCCCGGTACCGCATCACGAGAGTCCCGGAGACACGCCATGTCAGCGCCAGAGTCAGCATCCGCCGAAGCCGCCATCAGCCGCTTCCCCGTTCCGCGCCTCGCCGATCTGCCGGCCGACATTCGCGAGCGCATCGAGAAGGTGCAGGAAAAGTCGGGCTTCGTTCCCAACGTCTTCCTGGTGCTTGCCCATCGCCCCGAGGAGTTCCGCGCCTTCTTCGCCTATCACGACGCGCTGATGGACAAGAAAGGCAACCTCTCCAAGGCCGAGCGCGAGATGATCGTGGTGGCGACCTCGAACCTCAACCAGTGCCAGTACTGCGTGATCGCCCACGGCGCGATCCTGCGCATCCGCGCCAAGGACCCGCTGATCGCCGACCAGGTCGCCATCAACTACCGCAAGGCCGACATCACGCCGCGCCAGAAGGCGATGCTCGACTTCGCGGTGAAGGTGAGCCAGTCCGCGCATCTGGTCGGCGACGCCGACATCGAGACCCTGAAAGGCCACGGCTTCGACGAGGAAGACGTCTGGGACATCGCCGCCATCGCGTCCTTTTTCGGACTGTCCAACCGCATGGCCAACGTCACCAGCATGCGCCCCAACCGCGAGTTCTACGCGATGGGCCGCGGCTGAGGCACAAAGCGGCTACCCCGCGGCCTGCATGCGGCATCGTGGGTGAAAATCGCTATTTGTGAATTGCGGCGGCATCGCCATAATTATGGAGATGTCCGCCTCCCGGCCCCCGTCGCAGATTCGCGCCTTCGTATTGGTGGCGGCTCTGTTCGGCGTGACGCTGGCGATCCTGCAACCGCTGGCGCATGCCGTGATGTTGCGCACGGGCGGACCGGAAGCAGCCGCGAGCCTGTGGGGCGCGATCTGCCAGCCCAACACCGACGGAGACGCCGATAGCTCCGGTCAGTCGTCGGCCAAGGTTCACGATTGCTGCTTCGGCCTGGCGCACTCGCCCGTGCTGCTCGGGCCGTCGGTCGCTTCCGTTTTCGTCGAACAGGTCCCGTCATCCGACCGGGTCGTCTCGCACCATCATCATCCCACGACCGGGGCAATCCGCGACGGTCCGCAGCAACCCCGCGCACCCCCGCTTCCGTAAGGACTGACCTACCTCGTGCAACGCGCGCGCCGCCGGCGCGCGTGCTGTCTCGCGTCAGCCAATCAAGGAAGCTTTCATGTTGTCGATTTCCCGGGCGACTCGCGTCGCCCTTCCGGGGCAGGCCTGCGTGCCGGCGCCCGTTTCCGT
The DNA here is from genome assembly GCA_001557035.1 of Rhodospirillaceae bacterium CCH5-H10. GTDB lineage: Bacteria > Pseudomonadota > Alphaproteobacteria > Reyranellales > Reyranellaceae > Reyranella. Next base: position 4,467 of record LSKJ01000844.1, read on the forward strand.
CCTGCTTACGCCCGTCCCCTCGACGATCTTCTACACGCTCCTGACGTCGGGAGGCGCCCATGCGCGCTAGGCACATCGCCGCCGGCCTGCTGCTGGCGGCCGGGGCGTTCGAAGCCTCCGCCGAGGAGGTCAGCCAGGCACAGGTCACGATGCCGGCCATTACCGTCACGGGCACCGCATCACTGACGGTCCCGTCGATCAAGGATGCCGAGGAGCAGATCAACAAGACGCCAGGTGGCGTCGAGGTCGTGCCGGCCTCGCGCTATCTCGACGGCCGTGCCACCACGATGAAGGACATGCTCGACTACACGCCGGGCGTCTGGATCCAGAGCAAGTACGGCCAGGAAGATTCGAAGCTGGTGATCCGCGGCTCCGGTCTGTCGCGTAACTTTCACCTGCGCGGCGTAAGGCTCCTGCAGGACGGATCGCCGATCAATCAGGCCGACGGCAGCGGCGATTTCCACGAGATCGATCCGCTCGCCCAGCAATATATCGAGGTCTACAAGGGCGCGAACGCGCTGCGCTATGGTGCCATGACGCTGGGCGGTGCGATCAACTTCGTATCTCCCACAGGCCGCAGCAATCCCGGCCTTGCCGCCCGCGTCTATGGCGGCAGTTACCAGACCTTCGGCCAGCAGGCGGCGGCGGGCTTCAGCGAGGGTCCGTGGGACGCGTGGCTGTCCTTCACCAACCTGAGCGGCAACGGATTCCGCGAGCACACGAACCAGAGCCTGCAACGCCTGAACGGCAATGTCGGCGCGCAGATCGGCTCGAACGTCGAGACGCGGTTCTTCTTCTCGGGCAACCAGGTCCGCAACCAGATCCCCGGCTCACTGACCCAGCAGCAATTCTGGACCGACCCGCGCCAGGGGCCGCTCGCCAACGTCCTGCAGAATGCGCGGCGAGACGTCGATTCCTTCCGATTCGCCAATACCACGGTCGTCGATATCGGTGATGATGCCTTCACCCTGCAGAGCTACGTGAAGTCCAAGGCGCTGTTCCATCCGCTGACCTTCGCGGTCATCGAGAACAACCTGCTCGATTGGGGCGTCACCGGCCAATACAAGGGCTCGCGCCAGCTCTTCGGCCATCGCAACGATTTCGTCGTCGGCGCGAACTATTTCGGCGGCACCAACCGCAACCGGCAGTTCGTCAACCGGTTCGGCGTGCCGGGCCCGCTCACGAACGACAACACCGAGTTCTCGAGCAGCGTCGAGATCTACGGCGAGAACTGGTTCTACGCGACGCCGGAACTGTCGATCGTCACCGGCATCCAGTTCAACTGGGCCAACCGCGTGCTGACCGACAACTACCTGGTCAACGGCAACGATTCCGGCGCCGCCTCCTACTTCGAAATCAATCCGAAGATCGGCGCGCTCTGGGAGCCTCGTCCGGGGTTGCAATTCTTCGCCAACGTCTCGCGCGCCTCCGAGCCGCCGACCTGGTCGGAACTCAATCCCAGCGTCGCACCGGGCTTCGCGCCCCTCGCGCCGCAAACCTCGTGGACGGCCGAGATCGGCACCCGCGGCAAGCTGGGCGAAAATGTCGGGTGGGATCTCTCCATTTATCGGTCGTGGGTGAAGAACGAGCTGCAGCTCCTCGTCGTGCCGGGCTTCGGCGGGTCGGCCATCGCCATCAACATCCCGAATGCGATCCATCAGGGCATCGAACTCGGACTCAACGGCACGGCGTGGCGCAGCGAGCGCAACGACCGCATCACCGGCCGCATGGCGCTGACGGTGAGCGACTACCGCTTCGACAACAATCCGACCTACGGCAACAACCAGCTGCCCGGCGCGCCCCCCTACTATCTGCGCGCCGAGGCCCGCTACGACTCGCCGGGTGGCTTCTACATCGGGCCGAACGTCGAATGGTCGCCGCAGGGCTACTACGTCGACAACCTCAACACCACGGCGTTCATGACCGCGCCCTATGCGTTGCTGGGGTTGAAGGCGGGCTATACCGGCCTCAAGGGCTTCGAGTTCTTCGTCGATGCCCGCAACCTCACCAACCAGATGTACGTCTCGAACGTCGGCGTGACGAGCACGGCGACGCCTGCCAGCCAGCTCTACAATCCGGGTGATGGGGCGTCGGTCTATGCCGGCATCCAGGCCCGGTTCTGAGACGTCCACGTGACGAACCTGCAACGCCAGGATCTGCCCGAACCGCTGTCGCCAGTGGTGAAGCGCACGATCCTGGCGGTCGTGATCTTCTTCCACGTGGGCGGCGGCTGGGCGCTCACCCAGTTCGAGCCGCTGCCGCTGATCGTGGGCGACGTGGCGCCCATGGAAGTGCGGATGGTCCCGGCCGATGCACCGGCCCAGCCCGAAATCGAAGACTCCGAGCCGCCGCCGCCGGTCGACCTGAAGCCGCCGCCGCCCGAACTGGCCACGATCGTCGAGCCGCCGCCGCCCGACCTGCCGCCGCCGGAGTTTCCGCTGGCCAAGATCGACCTGCCGCCGCCGGACGAGCCGCCGCCACCGAACATTCCGCCGCCGCCGGAGAAAAAGCCCGAACCGAAGAAGCCACCGGAACCGAAGCCGGTGCAGAGAAGGCCGCCGCAGCCCGCGCGCCCGGCCGCGCCGGTCGATGCGACGCCGCAGCAGGCCGCGCCTGCCGCGGCCGCCGGACCGCGCACGGTCGACGCCTCCCAGCTCGGCTGGCTCGTGTCGCCGAAGCCAGTCTATTCGAACGCCTCGCGCCGGGCCAACGAGCAGGGAACGGTCATGGTCCGCGTGCTGGTCGACGTCACCGGCCGCCCTGCCCAGGTCTCGCTCCAGAGTTCGTCGGGCTTCCCGGCCCTCGACCAATCCGCGCTCGCCGCCGTGCGCGCCGCGCAGTTCAGGCCCTACGCACCGGGCGGGCTGCCGCAGGCCGTCCTGGTGGTCGTGCCGATCAAGTTCGTGTTGCAGTAGGAGAGTATCGCATGGGCGACGCATCGAGTTTGGGCTTCGGCCATTTCCTCGCGCAGGCCGACATCGTCGCGAAGGTCCTGCTGGGCGTGCTGGCGTTGATGTCGGCGATCTCGTGGTACCTGATCATCTACAAGGGGATCGGGCAGCTCATCCGCCAGGGGCGCAGCCGCCGGTTCCTGAACTTCTTCTGGAGCGCCACGTCTCTGGAGCAGGTGCAGAACGAGCTCAGCATCCACGGCGTGCAGGAGCCGTTCGGGCATCTGACGGCACATTCGCTGCATGCCCAGGCGCATCACGCGAAGTTCGGCGCGGCCAAGCTCGAGGAGGCGGGCAGCGAGACCGAGTTCCTGACGCGCACCATCAAGAAGGTGCTCGACGAGGAGACGACGTCGCTGGAGAACGGCCTCACCATGCTGGCCACCATCGGCGCCACCGCGCCGTTCGTCGGCCTGTTCGGCACGGTCTGGGGCATCTATCACGCGCTGATCGCCATCGGCATGTCGGGCTCGGGCATGCTCGACAAGGTGGCCGGTCCGGTCGGCGAGGCGCTGATCATGACCGGCATCGGCCTTGCCGTCGCCCTGCCGGCGGTCATGGGCTACAACTGGCTGACCCGCTCCAATCGCGTGCTGACGGCGAAGCTCGACGCCTTCGCCTTCGAGCTGCTGACCTTCCTGTCGATGGGCCGCGCGCTGCAGGCCGGCCGCAAGCCGGGCGTGCCGCTCGCGGCCGTGAACTAGGGGAGCCGGGCCATGGCCTTCGGAAGCTTCGAACGCAAGACCTCGTCTTCGCCGATGGCGGAGATCAACATGGTGCCGCTGATCGACGTGGTGCTGGTGCTGCTGGTCATCTTCATCGTGACCGCGCCGCTGCTCACCAACGTGGTGAAGCTCGACCTGCCCAAGGCGACGGCCAACGCCGATCTCCAGAAACCGGAGAAGATCGAGTTCGCGATCGACGCGCAGGGCGCCCTGTACTGGGGCGGCACGCAGCTGACCCGCGACGAGGCGCTGGAAAAGTTCGCCGAGGCCGGCCGCAAGCGGCCGCAGCCCGAGGTCTATCTCCGCGCCGACGCGACCGTGCCCTACCGCTACGTGATGGAGACGCTGGCCGACGCTTCCAAGGGCGGCCTCTCCAAGATCGCCTTCGTCAGTGAGCCGACGCGTTAGCTCCGTGCGCTGGCGAAGCTCACCGTGGCGACGCCGGCGCCGACCAGAAGGCCACCGCCGACCTTGTTGACGACGCCGATGGCGCGCGGGTTGGATGCCAGCCGGCGGGCCCGGGAGGCGACCAGCGCGTAGCCGAAGGCATTGGCGAAGGCCAACACCAGGAACGTCGTCTCGAACACCAGCATCTGGGTCAGGAAGTCGGCCTTGGGATCCAGGAAGGCGGGCAGGAAGGCCACGAAGAAGGTGATGCTCTTGGGGTTGAGCGCCGTCACCAGCCAGGCATGGCCCAGCATCTTTGCAGCCGAGACGGCATCGGTGCGCGGCGGGGCGTCGAGCGTGCCGCCGGCACGCCACAGCTTGATGCCGAGGTAGATCAGGTACGCGGCGCCCACCCACTTCAGGATCGTGAACAGCGTGGCCGAGGTGGCGAGCAGGGCGCCGAGACCCAGCATCGAGAGGGTCATGGCCGTGAAGTCGCCCAGCGCCACGCCGACCGCCATCGGCAGGGCCGTACGCCAACCCTGGCCCAGGGCATACGACACGACCAGCAGGACGGTGGGGCCCGGGATCACCAGAAGGACGCTCGACGCCGCGGCAAAGGCAGCCCAGGTTTCAAAGGTCATGCTCACTCCTGATGGCGAGAACGGATCAAGCCACGCGCAAAGGAGAGCGTCAGCCAGAATTTGGCCTCTTTCCATCGTCAAGATTGGGGTGTATTCGATCTTTCCGGAATTCAGATGAGCCCATCCAAACCGCGAGCCTATCACCATGGCGACCTGCGCGAGGCGCTGGTCGCTTCGGGCCGCAAGCTGCTTGAGGAGAAGGGCATCCGCGGCTTCACGCTGCGCGAATGTGCCCGCCGGGCCGAGGTCTCGCATGCCGCGCCCGCGCATCATTTCGCGTCGATGGACGATCTGCTGGCCGAGCTGGTGCGTCGCGGCTTTGCCGAACTCACGGCAACCATGACCGCCGAGGCCGCGCGGGTCGAGGGCGAGGCGGCGGCACGGCTGGTCGGGCTCGGCGTTGGCTACATGGCCTACGCGGCCGCCAATCCGACGCTCTTCCAGCTCATGTTCAGCCGAGAGGCCAATCGCATCGAACTCAAGGAGGGCGAAGCGGGGGCCGGCGGCATCCGCCGCCTTCAGGCCGCCATCGTCGAGGAAATGCTGGCCGATGCCTCGGGCGAGGTCCGCCAACGCATGGTCGATTTCGCCTGGGCGTCTATGCACGGCTTCATAACCCTCGTGCTGGAGGGCGAGATCGGCGGACGCGATTCTTCCCGGGCGCTGAAGTCGCGTGGGCTGGCAGTGCTGGCGGCGATGGCCGAGACGGTCGTGCGCGCGGCGCGCTAGTCAGAGGACGATGCGGAACAGCAGCGCCTCGGTGCCACCGTGCGCTGCGACCTTGGTGAACCGCTCGACCAGGAAACCGCCATTGGCCGTGATGACTTTCTGCGACGGCAGATTGTCGGGATCGGTCGTCAGGTCGACATGCGGCAGACCATGCCGCGCCACCTGCTTCAGCATCAAGGCCAGCGCCCGGGTGGCGTAGCCGCGCTGGCGCTTCCAGGGCGCCACGGCGTAGCCGATATGGCCCAGGACATAGG
>LSKJ01000845.1 GCA_001557035.1 Rhodospirillaceae bacterium CCH5-H10
TGCTCGCCGTTCAGCGGCTCGACCTTGATCACGTCGGCGCCCATGTCGCCCAAGATCTGGCCCGCCGTGGGACCGGCGATGACCTGCGTGAGGTCGAGAACGAGCGTGTCGGACAGCGGAAGCATGTGATGAAATTCCTCCTGGACCTAACCCATGCAAGACGACGCAGGTGCGCTCAAGCGCTTCGTTTCGCTGGCTGGCATTTGCTATGGTCGCGGCTAGTCCCGATCCGGAGTCCGTAGCCCATGACCGCCAGCGACCGCCCCAATCTCCGCGTAGATCACGACCGGCTCTGGTCGAGCCTGATGGAGCTGGGGCAGATCGGCGGCACGGAGAAGGGCGGCGTGTGCCGCATCGCGCTGACCGATCTCGACCGGCAGGGGCGTGACCTGTTCGTGCGCTGGGCGAAGGAGGCGGGCTGCACCATCAAGGTCGACCAGCTCGGCAACGTCTTCGCCCGCCGCGAGGGCCGCGATCCGTCCCGGCCGCCGGTCATGACCGGCTCCCATCTCGACACCCAGCCGACCGGCGGCAAGTTCGACGGCGCCTATGGCGTGATGGCGGGCCTCGAAGTGCTGCGCGTGCTGCACGATTCCAACTACGTCACCGAGGCGCCGATCGAGGTCGCGGTGTGGACCAACGAGGAAGGCTGCCGCTTCGCGCCGGCGATGGTGGCGTCGGGCGTGTTCGGCGGCGCCTTCACGCTGGAGCATGCGCTGTCGATCAAGGATCGCGACGGTATCACCTTCGGCGAGGCGCTGAAGCAGATCGGCTATGACGGCAAGGAGCCGGTCGGCGGCCGGCCGATCGGTGCCTTCTTCGAGGCGCATATCGAGCAGGGTCCGATCCTGGAGCGCGAGAAGAAGACGATCGGCGTGGTTACGGGCGCGCAGGGCCAGCGCTGGTACGAGATCAACTGGACGGGCATGGAGAGCCATGCCGGCACGACGCCGATGGAAGGCCGCCGCGATGCGCTGGTCGGCGCCGCCGAGCTGATCGTCGCTGCGCGCACCATCGGCAACCGCCCGAACGGGCGCTCGACCATCGGCGTGATCGAGAGCCAGCCGCAGGCACGCAACACCATCCCGGGCCGCGTCTTCATGACGGTCGACTTCCGTCATCCCGACGATGCCGAGCTGACGAAGATGGACGCCGAGATGCGCGCCGCCGCCGCCGACATCGCCAGGCGCCATGGGCTCGAGGTGAAGATCGAGCAGATCTGGTATTTCCCGCCGTCGCCCTTTGCGAAGGAGCTGGTCGACGCGGTGCGTCGCGGTGCCGAGCAGGCGGGCTATCCGCACATGGACATCGTGAGCGGCGCCGGCCACGACGCCTGCTACGTCAACCGCGTCGCGCCGACGGCCATGGTCTTCGTGCCCTGCAAGGACGGCGTCAGCCACAACGAGATCGAGGATGCCAGCAAGGGCGACGTCGGCGCGGGCGCGCAGATCCTGCTGCAGGCGATGGTCGAGCGGGCGAATGCGTGATCTGACGCAAGACCGGCGATCGACGAGGTTTGTCATCCCGAGCCGCAGGCGAGGGACCTTTGATCGGTGCCGCGAAAGGTCCCTCGCTGCGCTCGGGATGACACCGCTGCTGGCCTCCCAAGGCATGCGCCCGTGAGATCCGGTGGGCTCGTCTCCGTCGCGACCGCCGCTTTGGTCGCGACCATCGCCGGTGCGGGCGGGGCGTTGCCGGTGGTGCTGGCAGCGACGCAGGGTGTCGGCGCCACGCCCGAGCAGGCGAGTTCGTGGGTCTCGGCCCTCGGCATCGCCACGGCGGTCAGCGCGCTGATCCTGAGCGTTCGCTACCGCATGCCGATCATCGCCGCCTGGTCGACACCGGGGGCTGCGCTGATCGCATCGTCCTCCGGTGTGCCGAGCTTTGCCGCCGCCGTCGGCGCCTTCGTGCTCGCGGCACTCCTGATCCTGCTCACGGCGGCGGTGCGGCCGCTCGGGCGGTTGATCGAGAGGATCCCGGCCAGCATTGCGGCGGCCATGCTGGCGGGCGTCCTGCTGCGCCTGGTCATGGCGATGTTCGAGCATGTGCCGACAGCACCCGTGCTGGTCCTGCCGCTGCTCCTGTTGTTCCTGGTGGCACGCGTCTTCCTGCCGACGCTCGCGTCGCTGGTCGTCCTGGTCGCGGGCGCGTTGCTCGCCTGGTCGCTGGGCATGGTGAAGCCGCTGCCGCCGCTCGGCTTCTCGACCATGGTGTGGACGATGCCGGCGTGGGATCTCGCCACGGTCGTGGGGCTCGGCGTGCCGCTCTACCTCGTGACCATGGCATCGCAGAACCTGCCGGGATTTGCCGTGTTGCGCGCCTCGGGCTATCAGCCGCCGGTCCAGCCCATCCTTGCGGTCACCGGCGCCGCGTCGCTCGGCACCGCGTTCCTGGGCGCCCACACCTCGAACCTCGCCGCGATCTCGGCCGCGATCTGCACCGGCCCGGACGCGCATCCAGATCCGGCGAAGCGCTGGATGGCGGGTCCGTTCTACGCCCTGTACTGGGGCCTGATCGCATTGTTCGGCGCGTCCGTGGTGGGCCTGTTCATGGCGTTGCCGCCGGCGCTGCTCGCAACGGTCGCAGGCACGGCTCTTCTGGGATCGACAGCGGGCGCGCTGGGGTCGGCCCTCTCGGGCGATCAGGACCGGCTCGCGGCAGCGGGCACGCTCGCCGTCACCGTCTCCGGCGTCAGCCTGCTCGGCATCGGCTCGGCTTTCTGGGGCCTCGTCATCGGCCTCCTCATCCTGGCGATCGACCGGCTCGCGCGGCGCTAGGAAACCGCGCGCTGTAGGCTTCGAGCGGCAGGTCGAGGGCACGGCAGAGGAAGCTGATCGTGTGGTAGTAGCCCACGAGCGCGATGATCTCGAGTATCTGTGCGTCGTCGAAATGCGCGGCGAGGGCGGTCCAGGTTTCATCGCCGATGGTGCGTCGGTCGACCAGATCGTCGACCGCCGCCAGCAGGGCCTGCTCGTCGGCCGACCAGCAGGGCGCATCGGCCGGAGCGTGGACGGTCGCCGCGACCTCCTCCGCGCCGAAGGCGACCTTTTCCGCGAAGAAGGCGATATGGACGCCCCATTCGTATTCGGCGCCCAGCCGGGCCGTCGTACGGTCGATCACGACCTCGCGCTGGCGCAGCGACAGCGCGCCCTTGTCGAGCAGCCCACCGGCAAACATCCGCTCGAAGACGCGCGGGTTGCGCGCCATCGTCCGGAACAGGACCAGCGGCGCCACGCCCGGCGGCATGATGCGGTCCAGCGCGGCCGCGATCTGCGGCGGATAGGGGGCTTCGGCGAGAGCGATGCGGGGCATGGCCGGTCTCCAGTTGTGCTGCTACACATTCCGTAGCAACGGCGATCTCAAGTCGCTACAGAAATTGTAGTAACGGAGTGAAATAGATGGTGAAGCGCGTGCGCGGCTCGACGACCGGCCGACCCATCATGGCGCTGCTCGACCTGCTGGGCCGGCGCTGGACGTTGCGGATCGTCTGGGAGCTGCGCGAGGAGCCTCGGCGCTTCCGCGAACTGCAGGACCTGATCGGCGCCAGTCCGACCATCGTGAACACGCGGCTGGCCGAACTGCGCGAGGCGAAGCTGGTCGAGCTGGACGAAGCGGTGGGCTACCGGCTCACGGCGCTGGGCAACGAGCTGCTGCGGCTGTTCCTGCCGCTGCACGTCTGGTCAGAGAAGTGGGCGAAGGCCGTCCGCTGACTATTTCAGGAACGGGTTGTCCGAGCCACGGCCCTTGCGGCGTGGCGGGAAATTCTCCGCGAGATAGTCGAGGATCTCGGTGCGCTCGTCGGCCTTGATCGGCGGCATGCGATGCTTCTCGACCATCAGGTCCAGGGTCGAATCCCAGAGATCGCGCGTCAGGCCCTGCGCCTTGATCAGCGCGACTCCGTGGCAGGCCGTGCACGTATAAAAAGTGAGGTCGCGGTTCTTGCCCTCGGGCAAGTCCTCGACCGTGTCATTGTGCAGTGGCGGCTTGCCCTTGTCGGGATCGACGGCAGGTGGTGCCGCCGCCACCTTCGACGCCGGCGGCACGTAGACGTACTGGTCCTTGCGGAACTCGCCGGCGCGATCGAAGGCGAGCAACAGGAACGTCGCCGTCAGGCCGATGACGGCGGCGTGTATCACATTGATCCGGATCAAGATTCGACGAGCACGCGAATGCGGTTGACCGGATTGGCCCCGTAGCCTTGCGGGTTCCAGTTGGCGGCCTGGAAGGGCTGGGTCACGCCCTTGCTGTCGGTCGCCTTGACCCAGACTTCGTAGTAGCCCGTGGTCGGCAGCTCGATCGAGGCGCTGAAGTTCTGCCAGGCATACTTGTTGGCAGGTGCGTCGACCTTGGCGGGCTTCCAGGTGACACCGTAGTCGGTCGAGATGTCGACGCTCTTGACGTCAAAGTCGCCGGCCCAGGCATGGCCGCGCAGGTCGAGTTTGCGCGACGTGAGTTTGGAACCGTCGGCCGGGAAAGTGATGATCGAGCGGACCGGCATCGATTCCAGAATCGCCATATCCTTGTCGTTGCCCTTGCTGCCGGGCACGATCGGCGTCCTGGGCACGCGGTAGGAGAAGCCGCCCATGCCGGGGCCGTCATGCTCCTTGTCGCGAATCCAGATGCGGTTCAGCCACTTGGTCGACGCCGAGGCGGGCCAGCCCGGGATGACGAGGCGAACCGGCGCGCCGTGGATCAGCGGCAGGTCCTGGCCATTCAGCTTGAAGGCGATCAGCGAGTGCTCCTCCATCGCCTTGGCGATCGGCACGCCACGCGAGATAGTGGGCTTGTTGGTTTCACCGGCCAGGGTCGGGTCGGCGCCATAGGCGCCGGTAAAGACGGCGGAAGGCTTCAGGCCGGCGGCCTTCAGCACGTCGGCGAGGCGCACGCCGGTCCACATCGGGCAGCCGGCGCCGCCATTGGTCCACTGGTTGCCGCGCGCCTCCGGCGTGAAGAAGGCCCGGCCGTTGCCGCCGCATTCCAGCATCAGCTGGTAGGTGACGGCGGGGAACTTGGTCATGAGGTCGCCGACGCTGATCTCGAGCGGCGTGTTGACCTCGCCGTCGATCTTGACCTTCCACGCCTTGGGATCGCCCGTGACGTCCGGAACCTGGCCGTTGTTGCGGATGAAGAGCTTGTTGGTCGGGGTGACGTTATCGTCGAGCAACTCGGCCTGCGTCTCGGCGACCAGCGGCTTGTCGCCCAGCACGGCAAGCTTGGCCTTGCCCTCCATCTCGAGGAGCTTCGGCCCCTTGGCAGCCGGCGCGCCTTGCGCCAGGGCCGCCCCGACCGGCGGAAGCGAAGCACCGACAGTGGCCATACCGACCCCCTTCAGTACGTTACGACGCGAAGCCTTGGACGTTCCGGAGCGCAGCATTTTTTCCTCCCTGACGGAGGATTCTTAGCTCAAACCTTCCGCCGCGTCAGCCAGCCGGACAGGATCAGTGCACAGGCCGCGATCGTCACGACGATGGTGGCCAGCACGTTGATCTGCGGGTCTACACCGAGGCGGACGCTGGAATAGACGCGCATCGGCAGGGTCTGCGACTGCGCCCCGGCCACGAACTGGGTCAGGATCAGATCGTCCAGCGACAGGGTGAACGCCAGCAGCCAGCCCGAGCCCACGGCCGGGGCGATCAACGGCAGGGTGATCGTGCGGAACGTGACCCAGGGCGTGGCGCCAAGATCCATCGCGGCCTCTTCCAGCGCGCGGTCGAAGTCGGCGAGGCGGGCCTGCACGACGATGGCCACGAAGGCGATGGAAAAGGTCGTGTGGGCGATGGCGATGGTGAGGAAGCCGCGGTCGGGGCCGCCGAACAATTGCTCCGAGCCGACGAACAGGAGCAGCATCGAGATGCCCATGACGACCTCGGGCATCACCATGGGCGCCACGATGAGGCTGCCGAACAGCGTGCGGCCCGGGAAGCGCGGCGCGCGGACCAGCGCGTAGCCGGCGGCGAGGCCCAGCAATGCGGCGCCGCTCGCGCTCACCAGCGCGATGCGCAGCGACAGCCAGGCGGCGTCGAGCATCGCCTCGTTGGCGAACAGCGCCTGCCACCATTTCAGGGAGAAGCCCGACCAGACGGTGACGAGGCGCGATTCGTTGAACGAATAGACGATCACCAGGGCGATCGGCAGGTAGAGGAAAGCATAGCCGAAGGCCAGCATGCCGAAGGCGAAGCGGGCACGGCCTATCATGTGCCCACCCTCATGTGGGCTTCTCCAGGCTGCGCGCCTGGTTGCGCTGGAAGAGCGCGATCGGACCGACCAACAGCACCAGCAGACAGACCGCGACCGCCGAGGCGAGCGGCCAGTCGCCGTTGGTGAAGAACTCGTCCCACAGGACCTTGCCGATCATCAGCGTGTCGGTGCCGCCCAGCAGGTCGGGAATCACGAATTCGCCGACCGCCGGGATGAACACCAGCAGGCAGCCGGCGACGACGCCGGGCAGCGACAGCGGTAAGGTGACGGTGAGGAATGCCGCAAGGGGTCGCGCGCCGAGATCGGCCGCGGCTTCGAGCAGGCTGTCGTCCAGCTTTTCCAGCGTGGCGTAGAGCGGCAGCACCATGAACGGCAGGTAGGCGTAGACGATGCCGAGATGCACCGCCCATTCGGTGCCGAGGATCGTGCCGGGATTTGTCGCGAGGCCGGTCCAGCGCAGGAACTGTTCGATCAGCCCGTTGTCGGCCAGCAGGCCCATCCAGGCGTAGATGCGGATCAGGAACGAGGTCCAGAAGGGCAGCACGACCAGCATCAGCAGCAGGGGCCGCCGGTTGGGCGTGGCACGGGCGATGGCGTAGGCCATGGGGTAGCCCAGCAGCAGCGCGACCAGGGTCGAGGTCGCGGCGATCCTGATCGAGGAGAGCCAGGCCGCGAGATAGAGATCGTCGGAGAAGAGCAGCGCGAAACTCTTGAAGCTCAGGCCCAGCTCCACCGGCGGCACCGAATCCGGTGCGTTGGTGCCGAGCGCGATCGCCAGCACCAGAAGGCAGGGCAGCAGGAAGAAGAGGCCGAGCCACAGGAAGGGCAGGCCGATGACGAAGCGCATCGCCTAGAGTCCTTCCATTTGCATTGACCTACTTGCCTCATCCTGAGGAGCGCCGTGAAGCGGCGCGTCTCGAAGGATGGGCAACAGGCAAGGTGCGCGTTCCCACCCTTCGAGACGCATCGCTGCGCGATGCTCCTCAGGGTGAG
>LSKJ01000846.1 GCA_001557035.1 Rhodospirillaceae bacterium CCH5-H10
TTGAACTGTTGCAGGCCCTGGCGGCGGAAGTTGGCATTGAGGCGCTCATGTTCGCCTCGTCGTCGTATCCAGCTTGCGGGGCCGGCCTGGGCGTCGTCGACCATGCGGCGACGCCAGTCGGCAATCTCGGGCCGGTCTCCGGGACACGGGGCGGCGGGATCGTTGTTGGGATTGCGGCGCGGCTTGAGCGGGCGGAACACGGTGATGCCCTTGCGGGCCAGGGTGACGATATCGTCGAGCGAGGTGAAGCCGCCGTCGGTCAGCCAGCGCTGCGGTCTGCGCGCGTAGCGGCGCTCGACCTCGGCGGCGGCCGGCGCCATGAGCTCGCCGTCGCTGCCGGTCGTGTCGATGCCCACGCCGACGATAACGCCGCTGTCCAGGTCGCCGACGAGTTGCACATTGTAGGCCGGTCGCCAGCCGCCGTCGGCCATGCGCATGACGCGGGCCTCGACGTAGGTGGTCGAGCCACGCGGCTCCTTTTTCGTGGTCTTTGTGTTCGCCGGCGGCGCGCCGCTCTCGGGCGGCCCGGCCGCCTCCGCTGCCGGCGCCTGCCTGGCCTGCAGCGCCCGCACCGCCTGCAGCGCCGCCGTGACCCGCTGCTGCCGTTCGCGCGCCGCCCGTTCGGCGGCCGCCCGCATCCGCCGGTTCGAAGCGTCCGGATCGGCGTCGATCTCCTGCCTCAGGCGCACGATCCGTTCCTCGACCTCGCCCAGCAGGCGCTCCAGCGTCGCCCGTCGACGGAAGCTCCCCGACCCCGCCGACGCCCGGATGCCGTCATGGCTCAGCGTCACCAGCTTCACCAGCCCTTCCTTGCACAGCGCCGCCACACCCTGCGTCAGCAGCCGGTCGACCAGCGCCGCCGCCTGCCAGCGGAAGTCCGACAGAAGGTGGTAGTTCAGCGGCACGCCCCACGCAGCCAGCGGAAGCCATGATGCTGCTCCGTCAATCTTTCGAGCTGGCGCGCACTGCCCACGCCTTCCACACAGGCATACAGCCACAGGCCCAGCATCACCCGCGGATCGGCCGCCGGCCGCCCCAGCCTGTGCGACCGAGCCTTGATCTGTCCGTACAATTCCCCAAGATCGACCTGCTCGACGTAAGCCCAGACCGCCCGCGCCGCATGATCGGCGCCAACCAGCGCATCGAACTCAAAACGCTCGAACACGATATCGTCGCGCTTCGCCTCGACGTAGCGCGCAAGCCCTGCATCGCGAACCACCGCTTCGTGCCGCGCCAGCTCGCCGAACAATCCGCGCTCTTCTTCGGTCATCGCGATCTCCACATCGATACACCGAATCAAATTCACATCGCCCGCACCACCAAAAAATCACAAACTCTGAGCAAAGTCGAAGGGTCCTCACCGATGCGATGCAGCGCACCCGCACAGCATGGGCAGACGGTGTTCTCCACATCGATCACCGTCTCGATGCGCGGCAGACGCGCCGGCAGCCTGCCGCGGTTGATCCGGCGCCGGGCAGCGCGCACTTTGCGCTCGGCGGCATTGTGTTGCTCGGACGCGGACTGATCCGCTGCCGCTGCCTGCTCGGCGTCCTCCAGTGCAAGCTCGAGCTGGTCCTCGGGCAGGCTCTCGGCCCGCCGACCGAAGCGATGGCGCTGGAACTCGCGAATGATCTGGCGCAGCCGCTCGCTCTCGCCGCTCGGCGATCACCATCGCCTTCAGAAGACCGGGATCATCGGGCAGGGCATCGGCTGGCGCGTTCATCACGACAGTGGATCACAGACGTTCGCAGCTTGCGACCGGTTTGCGCGATCCGAGTCAACCCGTCGCTCTCGGCACCGCCTTCGCGAGCGGCTTCGTGCACACGCCGCCAGTCGAGCCCCTCGAGCAAGGCCTGCAGCTTGGCCGCGCTCAGATGGATGACGGCATCCTGCACACCGGGCCAGCCTCCAGCCGCTTGGCCACCAGCACCATGCCCGTGCCATCCCAGAAGTTCAGCTTCACCCGATCG
>LSKJ01000847.1 GCA_001557035.1 Rhodospirillaceae bacterium CCH5-H10
CTTCAACGACCACCAGCTCATCTGGAGCACGCTCGACAAGGTCCGCGTCAAGCATTCCGACATGGTGCTGCTGCACGGCGGCTCGCCGACCGGCGCCGAGCGTATCGCCGCTCGCTGGGCCGATAGCCGCAAGGTCACCCACGTTCCGTTTAAGCCCGACTGGACCCGCCACGCCAAGGCCGCACCCTTCAAGCGCAACGACCAGATCCTGGATGTCCTGCCGATCGGCGTCATCGTGTTCCCAGGCTCGGGCATCCAGGAAAACCTCGCCGACAAGGCACGCAAGCTTGGCATCCCGGTCTGGCGCTTTGGTTCGGGTGGCGCGTGAGCGCCACCTCTTTCCTGCGCCCACGGGCATAGCCGGACCTGTGAGAGCAAGAGGAAGGCCGGGGGCGGGTGAGCCGCCGGGCCTTCAGAGAGAGCGGGCGGCGGCTCTCCCTTTGCTGCTCTCCGGGACACGATCCATGGCTATATCCACTTCGACCTCTGTATCTACGTCGCTGCGCCAAGATCCGGTCAGGAATGGTGATCTTGCCGTCCTGCCGGCGACGGAGACGACGGAGCAGGATCTGCTCGCCGGCTTGCTGGCTTCCTCGCAAGGTATCGAACAAGCTTCTGCCCTCTTGCGGCACTTTCCCAGCATTGGCCATGTCATCACCGCAGAAACGGCGCAGCTTCGCGCCTTCGGATTGACGGGCCGCGACATCGCCGCGTTTCGGCTTGTTCGCGAGATCGCGTGCCGCATGGCCAAAGCCGAGGTGCGCAGGCGTCCCATGCTCAGCAATTGGCAGGCGCTGATCGCCTACCTGCAGACGGCAATGGCCTGTGAGCAGGTCGAGCAGTTCCGAATCCTGTTTCTCGATACCAAGAACAATCTGATCGCTGACGAGGTGCAGCAGCGGGGAACCGTCAATCACACGCCCGTTTATCCGCGGGAGGTCGTCAAACGAGCGTTGATTCTAAACGCCTCCGCTTTGATCGTTGTCCACAATCATCCATCCGGAGACTCAAAGCCGTCGCGGGATGACATTGAGATGACGCGGGAATTGAAAGCGGCCGCCCAGGCTCTCGGTATCGAGCTGCACGACCATGTCGTGGTCGGGCACGGCAATCATGCTTCCTTCCGGTCGCTCGGACTTCTGTAGGTCGCCGGCTCTTACAGCATTCCCGGTCTGAAGTGCGATCGCCGGCTGATGACCTTGCCGGCGATCACGAACACGCCGTCACCGGTGTAATGAAGCGTCTCGGGATGCTTCGGCGATGCCGCGACATGCGCCTTCACCACCTCGAAGATGAAGAAGTTGTACTTCGAAATCAGGCGGCCGTCCGCCGGCCGGCATTCGAAGCTGGCGTGGCATTCGGCGATCAAGGGCGCATTGACCTCCTGTGCGTTTTGCGGCGTCAGCTTGAACTTCTCGAACTTGTCGATCTGCGCCCCTGACGTGTTGCCGATACCGACGACCTCATCGATGAGCGCCGTGGTCGTAGGTTGATGACGCATTCCCTGCTGCGTCGGATCAGGCCGAAGCTGTGATTGCCGCCGGCGATCACGCAGCCGATGAGGGACGGCGTGAATTCCATCACTGTCTGCCACCCCATCGTCATGATGTTGCGCTCGTCGCCATGCGCCGATGTGACCAGCACGATTGGGCCTGGCTCCAGATAGCGGCGGATCTTCGAGACCGGCAGGTCGTTCTTGCGGCGGACCCTCGCCATCTTTCCCCCTTGAGCTGGAATGCGGTTCCTCGAGAGCATCAGCGTCACTCGTTTACAACCTAAAGTCTCTCTTCTGCCACTTTCAATCCTGATAAGATTCGGCGGCGCCATGGTGGTGGTGGAAGGCGCGACCGTTCGACCCTGGTCACGGAGATCC
>LSKJ01000085.1 GCA_001557035.1 Rhodospirillaceae bacterium CCH5-H10
CCCGCCGCTGCCGATGTTCACCCCGGCCTGATGCCGGCGTTCGGGGCCCGCTTCAGCGGGCCCCGCGCATCTTCACGAGTTCGGCTTCGAGTCGCCTGGCGGCGATCTCGGTGCCGAGTTCGGTCCAGTGCCCATCCGATAGGCGATAAGTCCCCGGCACGCCCTTCAGGTCGTCTTCGAGATCGACGACCGTCACGCCCTTGGCTTCCAGTTCCGACCGCAGGACGCGGTGCATGGCCTCGCGCTGTCGCGGAAAGCTGAGATAGCGCGGCCAAGGACTCCAGAATTCGGCATAGCGCGGATCCACCAAGCCGACTGGCGCCAAGGCAATGGCAAACTTGATGCCCCGTTGGCGTGCGATGTCCTGCGCGCCCAGCAGCCAGCTCATGGTCGCAGCGATGTCGACTCTGTTCAGGGACTGCTCCATCTCCGATGGGGTCAATGGCACCGGCCATGTGGCGGTCTCCCAGTCGACCATGCCCGCGATCCACCAACCCTGGAGATACTCCTGATCGTGCTCCCGCGGCTCGAATGCATCCCAGAACCGGTCGCCGCCGCGCGCCAGAATCTCGCGCATCGCCCGTCCGTCCTTCTGCGGAAAGTAGTGGGTCTTGAGGAACCCGACCATCGCATCGACTCTCTCGGCGCGCGGCTTCTTCAGAATCGCCGCCACGTCTTCGACGCCGACAACCTTGCCGCTTCCGAACTCCGAGAGGCCGAGGCGATTGACCAGCAGCCAGGTCAGCCGGGGTGCGACTGCCCCCAGCCAGGAGGGCCGAGGCCGTTCGGCGACGAGAGGCGGGACCTGCCAGGGTGACAGCGGGTCGGAGACGAAATCGTTGCCCGAATAAAAGACCAGCACGACGGCGTCGGGCTGAAGGAGCAGGCCGATATCGCGGATGCGGTAGTAGTATTGCCGCGGCCCCGTCGCCGACACGCCCAGGCTCACCAGCTCCAGATCGCGTCGGCCCTGCGACTGCCAGAGCTCCTCGATCCGCATGCCGGCCGATCTGTCGGCGAAGGCACCCTCGACGAAACTGTCGCCGACGAGCACGGCGCGAAAGGTCCCGGCCGGCTTTGCGACGACATGCTCCCGGTCGCGCAGGCTCCAGCTGTTGTACTGTGGCATCGCCTGCGCGCCGCTCAGCGTGCTCGCGATCGCCGCGTTGGAAACCTCGATCGGCCGCAGCTCGCGCGCGGGCCAGGGCGGCGCGACGAAGGCACTGAGCGCCTCGAGCCCCGCCACGGTGAATGCCACGAGCAGTGCGACCAGCGTGCTCCAGAGCCAAAAACGTCTTTGCTTCATCGGGCGGAGGTCTTAGCGAAATCAACCCGCCTTTCCAACGCGGTGCCTTCATCGCACATGCACGCGCCGTGCGTGTCAAAGCGTGCCGATAGCGATGATCGCCCAGTCAGCGGGCGACGTCGAATACGTAGCGATCCGGTCGCAGCAGTGCGGCTCGGACGCTGTGCTGCTCCAGCCAGTCCTTTCCGACATCGGGTAGCAGCACGGCATCGAGCCGGAGGTGTTCGAGCAAGGGCGTCTCGCCGACGATTGCGAAGCGCTGGCCGATCGCGTCATCCATCAGTTGGCCGTCGGCCAGCCTTGGTTGAGGGAAGATCATTCCGACCGGCGGCGCCGCTTCGGCTCGATGGCCGGGGCCGAGCTGGGGCTGCGGAAAGTCGAAAAGCGACGCCCCCGCGGCAAAGCGGGCATCCCGTGCCGCCGCGGCGGCGGGATCGGTCTCCTGCAGGATGGCGCCGAGCCTCACCGCCAGCTCGATGAACGCGCGGACGTGAGGCACGCGCTCGCTCTCGTAGGTATCCAGCAGCCCATCGTCGAACTCGCCTCTGACCACGGCCGCGAGTTTCCAGGCGAGGTTGGCGGCGTCCCTCATCCCGGCGCACATGCCCTGGCCGAGGAAAGGCGGCGTCTGATGGCAGGCGTCACCCGCCAGCAGCAGCCGGCCCCGTCGCCACCCTTCGTGGACGACCGAGTGAAAGGTATAGACGGCGCTGCGTTCGAGCCTGGCATCCTGCGGCCCCACCCAGCGTTCGATCATCGGCCAGAAGATGTCGGGTTCGGCAAGGCGGGCAGGATCGTCGCCCGGCATCAGCATGATCTCCCAGCGCCACCGCCGACCGCCGACATGGACGACGGTCATGGGCCGTGCCGGGTCGCAAAGCTGGATCGTGTAGTCGGGCAGGGCCTGCACCCTCGGCCGCTCGAGATCGCACAGAAGGTCGACCACCAGCCAGGGCTGGTGCAGGCCAAGGTCGTGCGAACGGCCGCCGATGGCCTGACGGACCATTGAGCGGGCGCCATCGCAGCCGACGACGAAACGGGCGTTCAGCTCGTCGGTC
>LSKJ01000848.1 GCA_001557035.1 Rhodospirillaceae bacterium CCH5-H10
GGGGGAAAGCAACAAACCGGACCGGGGCTCTCCCCCTCCGGCCTTCGGCCACCTCCCCCGCTTTGCGGGGGAGGAAGTTTTGTCAGTCGTCCAGCGCGTCTTCCAGCGTGCGCAGGCCGGGGCGCTTGGCGGACACCAGCACCGCCATGTTTCCGGGCTTGTGCTGGTTCTTCCACATCTTGGTGTGGGCCTTGGGAATGTCGGACCACTCGAAGACTTCGCTCATGCACGGATCGATGCGGCGCTCGATCACCAACTGGTTGGCCTGGCTGGCCTGCAGCAGGTTGGCGAAGTGGCTGCCCTGGATGCGCTTCTGGCGCATCCACACGAAGCGCGCGTCCATCGTCAGATTGAAGCCGGTGGTGCCGGCGCAGAAGACGACCATGCCGCCGCGCTTCACGATGAAGCACGAGACCGGGAAGGTCTGCTCGCCGGGATGCTCGAACACGAAGTCGACGTCGTTGCCCTTGCCGGTGTGCTCCCAGATCGCGCCGCCGAACTTGCGGCACTTCTTCATGTATTCGGCGTAGCCCGCCTGGTCGTCGACGTCGGGAAGCTGGCCCCAGCAGTCGAAATCGTTGCGGTTGATGACGCCGCGCGCGCCCAGCGACATCACGAAGTCCTTCTTCGACGGATCGGAGATCACGCCGATCGCGTTGGCGCCGGCCGTGGCGATGAGCTGGATCGCCATCGAGCCGAGGCCGCCTGCCGCGCCCCAGACCAGCACGTTGTGGCCGGGCCGCAGGATGTGCGGGCGATGGCCGAACAGCATGCGATAGGCCGTGGCGAGCGTGAGCGTATAGGAGGCGCTTTCCTCCCAGGTGAGGTGCAGCGGGCGCTTCATCAGCTGACGCGCCTGCACCTTGCAGAACTGCGCGAACGAGCCGTCCGGCGTCTCGTAGCCCCAGATGCGCTGGCTGGTGGAGAACATCGGATCGCCGCCGTTGCACTCCTCGTCGTCGCCATCGTCCTGGTTACAGTGGATGACGACCTCGTCACCGACCTTCCAGCGCTTCACCTTGGCGCCGACCGCCCAGACGATGCCCGAGGCGTCGGAGCCCGCGATGTGGAACGCCTGCTTGTGGACGTCGAACGGCGAGATCGGCAGGCCGAGACCCGCCCAGATACCGTTGTAGTTCACGCCCGCGGCCATCACGAGGACCAGCACCTCGTCCTCGCCGATCGCGTGCGTCGGCACCACTTCGAGCTGCATGGACTGTTCGGGCGGACCGTGACGGTCGCGCCGGATGACCCAGGCATACATGTTCTTCGGAACATGCCCGAGCGGCGGAATCTCACCGACTTCGTAGAGATCCTTCTTCGGCTGGTTGGCCGTGGGATGAGGGCGAGCCGCGAAAGCGACGACGGACATGGCAAATCCTCCTGCGTTGCAGCGAAACTATTGCTGCGAACGCGAGAGTGCAATGCACAAAATACGATTCGGAACGATTGGCATGGGGGAAAAACAACAAAATTACCCACGCCCTGCGGAAATCGCGCGTTGCCGAGAGGCAAAAGTCGAGTCAGGGTTGTCAGGTAAACGAGCGTTTACCAAGCAGCTCGAGTTTAGGGAGAAGGCACCATGAAGCTCATGTGGTTCCACCTGATGCCGTACACGGAGCTCCCGGACGACTTCAACAAGAAGCACCCGTCCGTCTGGGTCGACATCCATTCGTCCCTGTTCGACCCGAAGCGTGCGCACCACATGTACAACGACTTCATGGACGAGCTCGAATACGCCGCCGAGCTCGGTTACGACGCGGTCTGCGTGAACGAGCATCATTCCAACGGCTACGGCCTGATGCCCTCGCCCAACCTGATCGCCTCCTCGCTGGCCCGCCGCACCACCGACACCGCACTCTGCGTCATGGGCAACTCGCTGGCGCTCTACAATCCGCCGACGCGCGTGGCCGAAGAATTCGCGATGATCGACTGCATCTCGGGCGGCCGGCTGATCGCCGGCTTCCCGGTCGGCTCGCCGATGGACACCTGCTACGCCTACGGCCAGAACCCCAGCCTCCTGCGCGAGCGCTATCTCGAGGCGCATGATCTCGTGAAGCGCGCCTGGACCGAGAAGGACACCTTCGCCTTCAACGGCCGCTACAACCAGCAGCGTTACGTCAACATCTGGCCGCGTCCGATCCAGAACGACCCGCACCCGCCGATCTGGATCCCCGGCGGCGGTTCGGTCGAGACGTGGCGGTGGTGCGCGGAGATGGACTACGTCTACTGCTATCTCTCGTACTACGGCTACAAGGCCGGGCTCGCGACGATGCAGGGCTTCTGGAACGAGATGGACAAGCTCGGAAAGGACCGCAATCCCTACCGCGCGGGCTTCCTGCAGTTCGTCGGCGTCGCCGAAAGCCGCCAGCAGGCGCTGGACCTCTATACGGAGCCGGCGGAGTATTTCTACGGCCGCTGCCTGCATGTCGACGCCCGCTTCGCGACGCCGCCGGGCTATGTAACCGAGGCGACCCAGCGCTCCGGTATCCAGGGGATGATGCAGAAGGCCGCCAACGTCGCCAATCCCGCGACCAAGGCCGCGCTGAAGGCCACCAACATGAAGGACATCGTCGACGGCGGTTATGTCCTCATCGGCTCGCCCGAC
>LSKJ01000849.1 GCA_001557035.1 Rhodospirillaceae bacterium CCH5-H10
TGCAGCCGATAAAGGTCCCTCGCTACGCTCGGGATGACAATCTTTTCGTGTCCGGAGTCGTGCGCTATTTTCCCCGGACAGCCCTGCATCGGAATGGGGAGGCGACTCTGCTTCGCTCGGAAGGACTCTAGCTAGGCCGCGAACGAGCGCAGCACCTTGCCCGGCCGCGAGGCCGGGTCGGCGCAGAAGCCCTTCTCGTCGGCGGCCCGGGCGCCGTTGATCCAGACGCCGTGCAGGCCGATCGCGCCCGCGGTGAGGCGTGCCGCGCCGGCCGGCAGGTCGTGCGCCCGGCGCTTGGGGCCGCGCGCCACCGTCTTCGGGTCGAACAGCATCAGGTCGGCGGCCAGCCCCTCGCGCAGAAAGCCGCGATCCTGGATGCCGAACAGCCTGGCTGGCTGGCCAGTCAGGCGATGCACCGCGTTCGGCAGGTCGAGCACGCCGAGGTCGCGGCTCCAATGGCCCATCAGGTGCAGTCCGAAGCCCGCGTCGCAAAAGAAGGTGAGATGCGCGCCGGCGTCGCTCAGCGAGATGTGGGTGTTGGGATCGGCCAGAATGCGGCCGACCTGCTCGTCGTCGTTGTGCAGGAGCTGCGCCACGAACATCGTGTCGAGATTCTCCGACAGGGCGAAGTCGAGGATGAAGTCGAGCGGCTCCTTGCCTGCCTGCCCGGCGAGTTGGGCCAGCGTCGCGCCTTCCATCGCGCGGTTCTCGTCCTTCGCGGTCTCGACGACGAACAGCTTGTCCCATTCGCCGTTGAACAGCAGCCGGCCGCGCTTGGCCTGCAGCTCCTCGCGCACCGAGGCGCGCCAAGCCGGATCTCGGTAGATCTTCTTGAGTTCGGCCGGATCGTGCGCCGCCATGGCGGGTTTCCACGCCTGCATGCTCTCGAACAGGTACGGGCTGTGGAAGGTGAAATCCATGCTGAGCGGGCAGCACGAGGTCTGCGCCACCAGTTCGCGGCCGCGGGCCCGCGCCTCGTTCACCTGGTTGAGCGTGGTGAACGCCGCCTCGGGATTGGTGTTGGAATGGAAGAGGGCGGCGATCACCACCGGGCGGTTGGCTTCGGCGGCAATCTCCTCGAGATAGGGGATCGTGGTCGTGCGGCCCTTGGTCAGCATGTAGACGCCGGTGCCGCCCTGGCCCATCGCCTTCACCAGCGTGCGCAGCTCGTGGTCGTCGGCCAGGCGCGACGGCATCGGCGTCCCGCCCTCGCCATTGTGCGCCTCCGAAGTCGAGGAAGCGAAGCCGATGGCGCCGGCTTTCATCGCCTCGCGCACCAGATCGGCCATCTTCGAGACCTCGGCCTCGGTGGCGGCGCGCTCGGTGGCGTCGGTGCCCATCACGAAGGTGCGGATGGCGGAGTGGCCGGCGAAGCAGGCGACGTTGGGACCGACGCCGTTCCTCTCCAGCATGTCGAGATATTGGGGGAAGCTCTCGAAGCCCCAGTTGATGCCGGCGCGCAGCGCGTCGAGCGACATGCCCTCGACATGGGTGAGGTGGCGCATCGTGAGGTCGCGGTCGGCGGGCTTGCAGGGCGCGATGGTGAAGCCGCAATTGCCCAGGATCGCCGTGGTGACGCCCAGCGCCGGCGAGGGATCGACGAACGGGTCCCAGGTGATCTGCGCGTCGTAGTGGGTGTGGCCGTCGATGATGCCGGGCGCGAGCGCCAGCCCGTCGGCCATCACCGTCTCCCGGGCGGCCCCGAGGTTCGGCCCGATGGCGGCGATTTTCCCGTCCCGCACGCCGAGGTCGCCGTGGACCGGCCTGGCCCCCGAGCCGTCGTGGATTTCCGCGTCCTTGATGACCAGGTCGAACATGTTTGTTTCCTCCCGAAAGAACCCTAGTCTGTGGCCAAGGAAATGGAACGGGAGGATTGCATGTCTGGCATGACGCGCCGCGGATTGGTGGCGGCAGGAGTGGCGCTTGGACTGGCGCCGGCGGTGGTTCGCGCCCAGGAGTTTCCCACCAGGCAGGTTCGCGTGGTGGTTCCCTATCCGGCGGGCGGCGGTACCGACCTGGTGGCACGGTTGGTGGTCCCGCGCCTGGCGGACCGCTGGAAGCAGACCGTCATCATCGACAACAAGGGCGGGGCGAGCGGCATCCTGGGCAGCGAGATCGTCGCCAAGGCTCCGCCCGACGGCTACACGCTGCTGATCACGACCAGCGCCCACACGATCAATCCCTATACGACGAAGGTGCTGCCCTACGACACCGAGCGCGACTTCACGCCGGTCACGCCGCTGATCCAGGGCGCCATCGCGCTGGTCGGCTCGCCCAAGGCCGGCATGGACACGATGGAAAAGTTCATGACCGCGGCGCGGGCCAATCCGGGCAAGTTCCAGTTCGGCAGCACCGAGAACACGACCCGCATGGTGGGCGAGCTGTTCCGGGTGAAGAGCGGCCTGAAGATCGAGAACGTGGCCTACAAGGGCGCCGCCCCCATGATGCAGGAACTGGCCGGCGGCCATATCCCGGTCGGCCTGACCAGCCCGCTCACGGTGATGGCGCATCATCGCGCCGGCACCTTGCGCATGCTGGCGGTGAGCAGCGACAAGCGGCTGCCGGGTCTCGAGGACATCCCGACCATGGCCGAGGCCGGTGTGCCGGGTGTCGACACGCTCGCCTGGTTCTCGCTGTTCGGCCCGGGCAAGATGTCGCCCGCGCTCGCCAACCGCATGCGCGACGACGTCGTGGCGGTCCTGGCCGAGCCCGAGATGCAGGCCAAGATCCGCGACCTGTCGAGCCTCCCGGGCGGCGAGTCGCCCGACGCCTTCGCCCAGCGCATCAAGAAGGAGTTGGTGACATGGAGCGAAGTCGCCAAGGAGGCGGGCATCCAGCCGGAGTGAGGCGCGGGCCATGGCAGGCCTGTTGAGGGCGCTCGCCTTTTGCCTCCTGACCTTGGCGTTCGGCGAGCCCGCCTGGGCGCAGTCGGTGAACTTTCCCAGTGTCACCGTCGGCAACAGCCAGGCGGGACCCGACGTGAAGGGCTGGATCTACAAGCCCTCGGGCAATGGACCGTTCCCGGCGATCATCCTGGCCCATAGCTGCGCCGGTACGAACGCCCACACCGACGTCTGGGGCAAGCTGCTGGTGAGCTGGGGCTATCTGGTGCTGGCGCCGGATTCCTTCGGCCCCCGCGGCACCCGGGCGGTATGCTCGACGCCGGGCGTGGTGACGCCCAACATGCGCGTGGCCGACATCGCCGGCGCGCTCGACTATCTCGCGACGCGCCCCGACGTGGTGAAGGGCAAGATCGGCATCATCGGCCACAGCCATGGCGGCTCGACGGTGCTGCGCTCGACGCAGGAGACTTTCGGGCTGGCGCAGCGCGGCCTCGCGGCGGGGGTCGCCTACTATCCCGGCTGCAATGCACGGTTCGACCGTGGGATCGACGTGCCGGTCCTGCTGCTGACCGGCGACAAGGACGACTGGACGCCGGCCGATCGCTGCCGGACGCTGGTGTCGAGCCTGTCGCGTGCCGGAATCATCGAGGCGGTTTACTACCCCAACGCCTATCACAGCTTCGACTCGAAGGTCGCCGACCGCAACGTGCCCGGCGCGGCGGGCAAGCAGCACCATCTCGCCTACGACACGGTGGCCGCTCCCGATGCCGAGGCGCGCACGAAGACCTTCTTCGCGAAGTACCTGCGTTAAGCGTCGGCCAGTCCCATCTGTCGGCAGAGCAGCACGAGTGTCTCGTAGATCACGTGCGAGCAGAGGTGGGCGGCCATGCCGTTCACGTCCTGCGGCGGGCTCACCG
>LSKJ01000850.1 GCA_001557035.1 Rhodospirillaceae bacterium CCH5-H10
GAAACCCTTTCCTCGCGCGCGTCGGTCCGTAGCGTGGCGTAGGTGGCAAAAAGGACGCCCTGCTCCAGGCGGATGGGTGTGCCCTGTCGAAAGCGGGCGAGTGGCGTCACCAACAGCCGCTCCATGCCCAGCGCCGACCAGTCGCGCTGGGCATCCTCGATCAGCTTGTCGGACTTGCTAATCCACACCGCCCGTCGACGGCCCTTCAGCCAGTTGTCCAAAAGGATGCCGGCGACCTGGCGGCCTTTGCCGGCGCCGGTGC
>LSKJ01000851.1 GCA_001557035.1 Rhodospirillaceae bacterium CCH5-H10
CCGCCAGTACGATGCGGCGGTCACCGCGGGCGACGAGACGCGCAACACGACGGCGTCGATCGGCTCGGTGATCGCGCCCAAGGGCGGGCAGAAGGCCCAGAAGGAAGCGATCGAGAAGGAGCAGGCCGATCGCGACCGCAAGGACCGCGAGGCGCGGCTCGAGCGGGAAGCCGAGGAGAAAGCACTCAAGAACAAGGAAAAGCAGGAGGGGGCGCCTGCTGCGGCTCCGGCCGCCGCTCCGCTCGGTGCTCCGCCCGCAGATGCCGGCACCATCACGTCCGATCCGGCTCCGGTTTCGGCGCCCGTGCCGCCGCCGGCTCCGGTGACCACGGCTCCGATGGCACCGCCGTCCGCCGCGCCCGATCCCGCGACGGCACCGGTTCCGGTACCGACCGCGCCGACGCCTTCGGGGAATCCCAACCGGGCATTCACCCCGCCGCCGGGTTGGACGCCGCCGGGAGCGGAGCCGGGCTCGGTGACAACCGACGCTCCGCCGGCCTCTCCCACGCCGCCTGCTGCCGCGCCTCCGCCTGCACCGCCAGCGGATCCGAACAAGGCTTTCGCGCCGCAGCCGGGCTGGATGCCGCCGGGCGTCGACGTTGGGGCTGTCATGTCGCTGGCGCCCCTGACGGTCGCCTTCGCGTCAACCACCCGCGACGACGCCTGCGGAGAGCCGGCGCTGATCATGGCCAATATTCCCGCCGCCCAGTCGGGTGCGGTGCCGTTCAGCAGCCTCAAGTCACCGCCGTTCGATGGGTCGATCCAGGTTGCCCTGATCCAGTTCGGCCAGGCCTCGGCAGGGCTCGACGAGACCGACCAAGCCGTGCTCGCCCGCGTGGCCGAGATCCAGCGCGATAACGGCGGGACCGTGCGCGTCGTTGGCCATGCCGCCGCGGATGCGGTGTCGGTCGCTCGATCGGACAACTTCGACGTATCGCGCCGTCGCGCGCTCGCGGTCGCGCAGCAACTGCGCCGTCTCGGCGTGCCCGCAGACCAGCTCATTGCGGAAGCCGCTTCCGACGACGAACCGATCTATCAGACCAGCACTGCTCGCGGCCTCGCCGCAAACCGGCGCGCCGACGTCTTCATCGATTTCTAGGCGCCAAGGAAGAACGACATGGACGACTCGGAATTTCACCGCCTGAAGCGCCTGCCGCCCTACGTGTTCGCGGAAGTGAACGCCATGAAGGCCCGAGCTCGCGGCGCCGGCCAGGACGTCATCGATCTCGGCATGGGGAATCCCGACCTGCCGACCGCGCCGCACATCGTGGCCAAGCTCGCCGAGGCCGCCGCCAATCCGCGTGCCCATGGCTACTCGGCGTCGCGCGGCATTCCTGGCTTGCGCAAGGCGCAGGCTGCCTACTACTCGCGCCGTTTCGGCGTCGAACTCGATCCTGATTCCGAAGTCATCGTGACCCTGGGATCGAAGGAGGGGCTGGCCAACCTCGCGCAGGCGATCACCTCGCCGGGCGACACGGTGCTGGTGCCCAATCCCAGCTATCCGATCCATCCCTACGGCTTCATCATCGCCGGCGGTTCGGTGCGCCATATTCCGGTGCCGGGCTCGACCTCGATCGAGGAGTTTCTGCCGGCGCTCGAGCGCGCCGTGCGCCATGCCGTGCCGAAGCCGCTGGCGCTGGTGCTGAACTATCCGTCGAACCCGACGGCGCAGGTCGTCGACCTCGATTTCTATGGGGCCATCGTCGACTTCTGCAAGCGCGAGGGCATCTGGATCCTGTCCGACCTCGCCTATGCCGAGATCTACTTCGACGGCGTGCCGCCGCCGTCGGTGCTGCAGGTGCCGGGCGCGCGCGACATCGCCATCGAGTTCACCTCGATGAGCAAGACCTACTCGATGGCCGGCTGGCGCATGGGCTTTGCGGCCGGCAACAAGACGCTCATCCAGGCGCTGACCCGCATCAAGTCGTATCTCGACTACGGCGCCTTCACGCCGATCCAGGTCGCGGCGACGGCGGCGTTGAACGGGCCGCAGGATTGCATCGCCGAGGCGCGCAACACCTACACGGAGCGCCGCGACGTCCTGATCGAAGGGCTGAAGGGCGCGGGCTGGGACCTGCCGGCGCCGTCGGCCAGCATGTTCGCCTGGGCGCCGCTGCCCAAGGAATTCGCCGAACTGGGCTCGCTGGCCTTCTCGAAGCTGCTGCTGACCCAGGCCAATGTCGCGGTCTCGCCCGGCATCGGATTCGGCGAGCACGGCGACGCCCATGTCCGCATCGCCCTGGTCGAGAACAAGCACCGCATCCGCCAGGCCGTGCGCAACATCCGCACGGTGATGGCCGACCCCGGTCGCGCCATCGACCTTTACCTGCGGGGTGTTGGGGACAATATCACGCCGATCAAGGCTCGCGCCTGATCCTTTCCTGTCGTATCAGGCGCCCATGAATTCTCCTCTCAGGATCGGCATCGCCGGGCTCGGAACCGTGGGCGCAGGCGTCGTGAAGCTGCTGGCCGAACATGGCCGGCTCCTCTCCGTGCGCGGCGGACGGCCGCTCAAGGTCGTAGCCGTCAGCGCGCGCAACAAGGCCAGGAAGCGCGACATCGACCTCTCCGGCATGCGCTGGGAGAAGGACCCGATGGCGCTGGCGACCGCGCCGGACATCGACGTCGTGGTCGAGTTGATCGGCGGTTCGGGCGGCGTCGCCCGGCGCCTCGTCCAAAAGGCACTGGCCTCGGGCAAGCACGTCGTCACGGCCAACAAGGCGCTGCTGGCGCTGCATGGCACCGAACTGGCGGCCCTGGCCGAGAAGAAGCAGCGCAACCTCGCCTTCGAGGCGGCGGTGGCGGGCGGCATTCCGATCATCAAGGCGCTGCGCGAGGGGCTGGCGGGCAACCGCGTGAAGCGGCTCTATGGCATCCTCAACGGCACCTGCAATTATATCCTGACGACCATGCGCGAGACCGGCCGCGACTTCGACGTCGTGCTGGCCGAGGCGCAGGCGGCGGGCTACGCCGAGGCCGATCCGACGTTCGACGTCGACGGCATCGATGCCGCGCACAAGCTCGCGGTGCTGACCGGCGCGGCCTTCGGCGCCCGGGTCGACTTTGCCGGCGTGCATGTCGAAGGCATCCGCCGTGTCACCTCGATGGATATCGAGTTCGCGCAGGAGCTGGGCTATCGCATCAAGCTGCTGGGTCTGGCGCGCGAGACGCGTCACGGCATCGAGCAGCGCGTGCATCCCTGCATGGTGCCGCTCGACACGCCGATCGCGCATATCGAGGGTGTGTTCAACGCCGTCGTCGTCGAGGGTGATTTCGTCGGCACCACGATGTTCCAGGGCCGCGGCGCCGGGCAGGGACCGACCGCGTCCGCCGTCGTGGCCGACCTGGTCGACGTGGCGCGCGGCCGGCACATGCCGGCCTTCGTCGTGCCGGCCGAGAAGCTCGCGACCAAGAAGGCATCGCCGATGGACCGCCATGTGGGCGCCTACTACATGCGCCTGATGGTGCAGGACCGGCCGGGCGTGATCGCTGCCGTGTCCGGTGCGCTCGCCAAGGAGCGCATCTCGCTGGAGTCGATGCTGCAGCGCGGGCGCTCGGAGTCGGGCGAAGTGCCTGTGGTGCTGACGACCCACGAGACCGAAGAGGCTGCGATGCGGCGCGCCCTGGCGCGCATCGCCAAGCTCGGCGCCGTCGCCGAAGAGCCGTGCGTGATCAGGATCGAGGCATTCTAGAAGGCGCTGAGAGACGCCGCGGAGGAAACGATGGCCGATACGAGAGAAGAAACAGGCAGGATGGACCGCAATCTCGCGCTGGAAGCGGTGCGGGTGACCGAGGCGGCCGCCCTCGCGGCGTCCAAGCTGATGGGCCGCGGCGACGAGAAGATGGCCGACCAGGCCGCTGTCGATGCGATGCGCACGTCGCTCAACTCGCTGGCCATCGAAGGCACCGTGGTGATCGGCGAGGGCGAGCGCGACGAAGCGCCGATGCTCTACATCGGCGAGAAGGTCGGCATGGGCGGCGGCCCGAAGATCGACATCGCGCTCGATCCGCTTGAAGGCACGACCATCACCGCCAAGGGCCTGCCCAATTCGCTCGCCGTCATGGCGATGGCCGAGCATGGCGGCTTCCTCAACGCGCCCGACGTCTACATGGACAAGATCGCCGTCGGCGGCGGCCTGCCGGAAGGCATCGTCGACCTCGACAAGAGCGTGTCGGAGAATCTCAAGGATCTGGCCAAGGCCAAGAAGGTCGATGTCCTCGACCTTGTGGTCTGCATTCTCGACCGCCCGCGCCATTCAGAACTGATCGCCAAGGTCCGTGAGGCCGGCGCGCGCATCATGCTGATCGGCGACGGCGACGTGTCGGGCGTGATCGCCACCTCGACCGGCGATTCGGGCATCGACATCTACATGGGTTCGGGCGGCGCGCCGGAAGGCGTGCTCGCGGCGGCGGCCTTGCGTGCGATCGGCGGCCAGATCCAGGGTCGCCTGCTGTTCCGCAACGACGACGAGAAGGCCCGCGCCAAGAAATGGGGCATCACCGACCTCAACCGCAAATACTCGATGACCGACATGGCCAAGGGCGACGTGATGTTCGCGGCGACGGGCGTCACCTCGGGGTCGATGCTGAAGGGCGTGCGCCGCTTCCACAACGGCGCCGAGACCCATTCGATCGTGATGCGCTCCAAGACCGGCACCGTGCGCTGGGTTTCGGCGCACCACAATTTCTCGATCAAGACCGGCCTGCCGAGCTGGGCGTAAGCCTGGCTTCGACGGCCGGCTCGCCGGAGCGTTCCCATCGCGCTTCGGATTAGGGTGGCCGCATGTCCGACACTTTCAGAAACGAGCGCGCAGCATTCCTCGGCGTCGAGCGCTCGCTGACGGGAAAGCGCTGGGCCACGCGGCTCGGCGACGAGCGGCTGGCGCTGGCCATCGCGCAGCGCCACGGCCTGCCCGATGCGATCAGCCGCCTGCTGGCGGCTCGCGACGTCGCCCTCGACGCGGTGGCTGACTTTCTCGAACCGACCCTGCGCAAGTTCCTGCCCGATCCCTCGCACCTGAAGGACATGGATGCCGCCGTGGCGCGCCTCGTGCGGGCCGTGCAGGCGGGCGAGCGCATCGTGGTGTTCGGCGATTACGACGTGGACGGTGCCACCTCCTCGGCGCTGCTGCTGCGCTTCTTCCGGGCCGTCGGCGGCAATATCGGCGTCTATATTCCGGACCGCCGCAAGGAGGGCTACGGCCCCAACGCACCCGCGCTGCTGAAGATCAGGGAGGAGGGAGCTTCTGTCGTCGTCACGGTCGATTGCGGCATCACTGCCTTCGAACCGCTTTCGGAAGCAAAGCGCGCCGGGCTCGACCTCATCGTGATCGATCATCACATGGCCGAGATCGCGCTGCCCGAGGCGGTGGCGGTGGTCGATCCCAACCGGATCGACGATGCCAGTCCGCACAAGCATCTCGCCGCGGTCGGCGTTGCGTTCCTGCTGGCCGTCGGTGTCAATCGTGCGTTGCGCGACGGCGGCTGGTACGGCACCTCGCGGCCCGAGCCCGATCTTCGGCAATGGCTCGATCTCGTGGCCTTGGGCACGGTCTGCGACGTGGTCCCGCTGCTGGGCGTCAACCGCGCGCTGGTTCGTGCCGGCCTTCAGGTCATGGCGCAACGCCGCAACGCCGGACTGGCAGCCCTCGCCGACGTCGCCCGCCTGAAGGAAACGCCGGAAGCCTACCATCTCGGCTTTCTGCTGGGCCCCCGGGTCAATGCCGGCGGCCGGGTCGGTCAGGCCGATCTCGGCGCGCGCCTGCTGTCGAGCGACGATCCTCACGAGGTCGGAGCGCTCGCGATCAGGCTCGACGAATTCAATGCCGAGCGGCGCGCCATCGAGCGCGATGTGCTGGACCAGGCGATCACGCGAATCGAGGGCCTGTACGGCGCCGACCGCCAGAACCTCCCGTCGGTGCTGCTGGTCGAGAGCGAGGGCTGGCACGTCGGCGTGATCGGCATCGTGGCGAGCCGCCTCGTCGAGCGCTACGGCCGTCCGGCTTTCGTGATCGGCATGGACGGTGCCCTGGGCAAGGGCTCGGGCCGTTCGGTGCGCGGGGTCGATCTCGGCGCTTCGGTGATCGCCGCACGGCAGGCGGGGCTTCTGGTCAACGGCGGCGGCCACGCCATGGCCGCGGGCCTCACGGTCGAACGCGATTCCCTGCCTGAACTGACCCGCTTCCTCGACGAGCGGATCGCGCCGCAACTCGGTGCCGCGCCGCCAGTCCGCGAACTGGGGATCGATGCCGCGCTGGCCCCGGCGGCGGCGACCAAGGAATTGGTCGACATGGTGGAGCGCGCCGGGCCGTTCGGCGCCGGCAATGCGCAGCCGCGGTTTGCCCTGACCGGTGTCCGGGTGAGCTACGCCCAGCCAGTGGGCGAGGGGCATGTCCGCTGCACCCTGGTCGGCGCCGAGCGGGGGCGGGTCGAGGCCATCGCGTTCCGGGCCAACCAGAGCGAACTGGGGCCGGCGCTCCTCGATTCCGCGCGGCCCGTGCTG
Source organism: Rhodospirillaceae bacterium CCH5-H10 (assembly GCA_001557035.1). Taxonomy (GTDB): domain Bacteria; phylum Pseudomonadota; class Alphaproteobacteria; order Reyranellales; family Reyranellaceae; genus Reyranella. The sequence continues at coordinate 6,503 of LSKJ01000851.1, forward strand.
CATGTTGCCGGAGCGCTCAAAATCGACCGTTTTGGCGGCCGCGAGACGGTGCGCCTGCAGATCGACGACGCTGCATCGGCGGCCGGCTCCGTGCTTGCTTGATTTTCGGCTTCCAAGTCGGTATTTGACCCGCGCGCTTGGAGGCTTCGTTCCCTTCGTCTAGAGGCCTAGGACACTGCCCTTTCACGGCGGCGACACGGGTTCGAATCCCGTAGGGAACGCCAAGCGCCTGGTCCGTTGATGTATCGACCGCGCGATGTCGAAACCCGCGCCAGTCGCTACCGGCTTTGACTTTAGTCAAACCGGCGCACGGACGGACCCTTCACAATGGTCTCCCTTGGGGGAGACACCGATGCGCATCATGATTCTGTTGATCGCCTTCGCCGGCATGACCTGCGGCTGCGACCAGTTCGACAACATGTCTTCCGGACAGAAGGGCATGGTCACCGGTGCTGCACTGGGCACCGGCATCGGCCTGGTCTCCGGCGGCAGCTTCGGGACCGTCGTCGGCGCGGGCCTGATCGGTGGCGCGGTCGGCTATGTCGGCGGCACCGCCATCGGCAACAAGAACTGAGCGGGAGGACCGTCGCATGAACAGCAGGACGCTTGCCGTACTGACCACGCTCGCCGCCGCCGGTTCCTCGGACGCGCTCGCCCAGGGCGCGACCCTCACCTTCGACAAGGCAGCCTACGTCACCTGCCGCGAAGCTCACATCATGCCGCCGGACCAGCGCATCGCACTGTCCCTCTTCCTGGCCAATCATGCCGCGCAGCGCCGCGGCGTGACGATTCCGGACGGCGCCCAGGGCGCCCAGCTCGCCAGTCTGGTCCGCGGCGGCTGCACGCTTTCGCCCGACGCCTATCTGTTCACGGTAATCGATCGGGCGATCGTCGCCGAATCGAGCAGATTGCCGAAGCGCTGACGAGCCGGCGGGTCAGGTCGATGAAGACGATCCGGAGTGTACTGGCGGAGGCGCCGCTGGCATGGCTGCTTCTGGCCGTACCGATTGCCGCCTGGATGCACCATGCCCGGCCCGACGCGCCGCTCCTGGTGTTCGGGCTTGCCTGCGTCGCCATCGTCCCACTGGCAGGCCTGCTGGGCGTGGCAACGGAGAAGCTGGCGGCGCGGCTGGGCGAGGGGATCGGCGGTTTTCTCAATGCGACGCTGGGCAATGCCGCCGAGCTGATCATTGCCCTTGTGGCGTTGCGGGCCGGCATGCTCGACGTCGTCAAGGCGTCGCTCACCGGCTCGATCATCGGCAACCTGCTGCTGGTGCTGGGCGCGGCCTTCCTGGCCGGCGGCCTGCGCCACAAGGTCCAGAGCTTTGCGACCATCGGCGTGCGCACCCAGATCGGCATGATGGCGTTGGCCGCCATCGCGATCCTGGTGCCGTCGGTCTTCGCCGCCACGGGCTCGGGCGAGATGGCGAGCCGCTCCATCACCTACAGCATCGTCGTTTCGGCCGTCCTGCTGGTCGTCTATGCGCTCAGCCTCCTGTTCCTGCTGCGCACTCATGCCGACCTGTTCCGCGGCGGGGAGCCGGCGGCGGAAGAAGGTCATCACGGCAGGGCGTGGCCGGTTTCCATGACGGTCGGAGTCATGGCGGGCGTCACGCTGCTGATCGTGTGGATGAGCGAGATCCTGGTCGGGACGGTGGAGCATGCTTCCGCCGCCCTCGGCCTGTCCAACCTGTTCGTCGGCGTCGTGGTGGTGGCTGTCGTCGGCAATGCCGCCGAGCACAGCACCGCCGTTCTGGTCGCCATGCGCAATCGCATGGAAATGGCGGTCGGCATCGCCATCGGCAGCAGCACGCAGATCGCGCTGTTCGTGGCGCCGCTGCTTGTGCTTCTCAGCCTGGTGGTGGCGCCGGAGCCGCTCAGCCTGGCTTTTTCCGGCGTCGAGGTCTTCCTGGTCCTTGCCGCCACCTTCGTGGCCTCGATCCTGCTCCTCGACGGCAAGTCGACCTGGTTCACCGGTGTGCAGCTCATCGCCGTCTATCTGGTGATGGCCATCACCGTGTTTGCGATTCCGGCCTAGGCGGAGCGATGCTGCTGCAGTTCGTCGTGGGGGCGGCTGCCTGCATCTGCAACATCGTGATCCACGCCCTGGTCATGCTCGTCCTGGTGCGCGTCGCCCAGGCCGTCGCCGCGAACTCGAGGCTGCCGCCATCCCTGCTTCTGACCTCGACCATGGTGGCGGCTGTCTCCGTGCTGATGATGGCGCACGGTCTCGAGGTCTGCGTGTGGGCTTTGACATACGAAATCGTGGGTGCCGTGCCGGCCGGTGCCGATGTTCTCTACTTCGCCTTCGTGAACTACACGACGCTCGGATACGGCGACGTCGTTCCGGTCGAGCGGTGGAGGCTGATCGGACCGACGACGGCGATGTGCGGAGTGCTGATGTTCGGCTGGTCGACGGCGGTGATCTTCGAGGTCCTGCGCCAGGCAATGTCGGTCGTCTCGACGACGGCCCGGCGGGGTTTCCGGGCCGGAGGGTGAGCCCCTGGGAGCGCTCAGCGCGCCTTCCGCGCCCTGGATGGCGATGGCAGGTGTCTCATGTTATTGTGCATGGTGCATGAGGGTAAAATCTTTGGCCGCCCACTGGTCCTTGGAGCGTCCCAACGGACCAAGGCCGCCATGAGTCTGCCCTGCGACGCCTGTATCGGCAGGACGCTGAACTTGTGCCGGCCGTTGGACGATTTGCGCCTGCGTGACATGCTCTCCCTCGGTGGCGTGCGGCACTGGAAGAGGCATGAATCGCTCTTTCGCGCCGGCGATCCGATGGGCGCTTTCTTCAAGATCCGCAAAGGCATCGTCGCGGTTTCGCATGCGCTCGATGACGGCCGCCGTCAAATCGTGGCCTTGCGCGCGCCCGGCGATTGCGTCGGCTACCTCGAAGAGAATGGTGCGTATGCCTTCGAGGGTGAGGCCCTCACCGACGTGGAGGCCTGCGCCTTCGATCGACGCAAGTTCGATGTGTTTGCCGCCCAACACCCGGACCTGGCAGCAGCCCTCGCCGAGGCCCTGTCGAGCGCGTTGAAGCAGTCCGGCGTGTTGACGCTGGTACTGGGGCAACTCCGGTCGACGGAGCGGGTGGCGCGCTTCCTTGCCGAGATCAGCGCGCTCTATGCCGAGCGGCATGTGTCCGCGGGCCAACCGCTGGCGCTGCACATGGGGCGGAACGAGATCGCGGACTATCTCGGCCTCACGATCGAAACCGTCAGCCGGTCGATCGGCAAGCTCAAGAGCCGCAACATCATCGCCCTGGTCGAGAGCGGCGAGGTCGTGATCCTGGATTTCCAACGGCTTCGCGAGGCCGGCAAGGTGACCTCCTAGAGCTATGCACGGAGGGGGCTTCACAATCCGATTGCAGCGATGGTTTGATATTGGTCAAGGACAGGCGTTGCCCCGTAGCTGAGGCTTGCTGTCCTGGCGTGCAACCCACCGGCCGGGCAGGCTTGGGAAGCAGCCGTACTTCAACCCGAGGGGAGAGATCGACAATGACCCATTCATCCCGCCGTACCGCCCTGAAGCTGATGGCTGGTGGCACGCTTGCCGCAACCGGCATGGCCGCGTTCGCCACGACGGCCTCGGCGCAGGAGTTCGTGGTCACCAACAACTACCAGAACTTCAAGCGCGGCAAGATCGACGGGCTGCATCCCGATCGGCGCATCCTCAACATCACCTGGGAGGATATGGGACGCATCAAGATGCGCGCCGCCGACCTGGTCACCAACTATTCGTCGCTTCGCGAGGGCATGATCGTCGATTGCAACTACTTCGACTATGTCGACGTGCTGATCGCCAAGAAGTCGCCGCAGACCGACGCGCAGGCCAAGGCGTTGATCGACAAGGGCGCGCAGCTCACCGGCATTCCGGGCGCACGCGAACCGATCCGCATGTGGAGCATGTCGGGCATGGTCACCCAGGTGTCGCCGTCCAGCGGCGGCCTGTCGATCATCAATGCCTCGAATGGCCGGCCGGAAGAGCCTACGCCCAACAGCGGCGAGGTCATCACCCTGCCGCAGATCCAGACGGCGGCAGGCAAGCAGGCACTGGGCACCCTGAAGCCCGGCGACATCGTCACGACCGTCTGGACCCACCAGACCGCCATCGCCGTGAAGATCATCCGCTAGGACGGCGGCAGCCGCTTCGGGCGTCCGTTCCGACGATGCCGGGCGTTGCAGACCATGCAACGCCCGGTTTTTGTGTGAGCAGTTGACCAAAATCAAAGGCTGGATGGATTGTCGAGGATAGCCTTTTCCCTTCACGCCCATCGAGGTGCGTATGCCCAAGAAGAATGGCGACGGCAGCAGGCCGGAGAAGCTCAAGCGCAAGGTCTACGAGAAGGAACTGCGCGATCTGCAGGTCGAGCTTTGCCGCCTGCAGGAATGGATCAAGGTCTCTGGCGAGCGCGTGATCATCGTGCTGGAGGGACGCGACGCGGCGGGCAAGGGCGGGACCATCAAGGCCCTGACGGAACGTGTCAGCCCGCGGGTGTTCCGCGTCGTCGCTCTGCCGGCGCCGTCCGACCGCGAGAAATCGCAGATGTACGCCCAGCGCTACGCCGAGAAGTTCCCGGCCGGCGGCGAGATCGTGATCTTCGACCGCAGCTGGTACAACCGGGCCGGCGTCGAATACGTGATGGGCTTCTGTACGCCCGAACAGCACCAGCGCTTCCTCGAGATCTGCCCCATCTTCGAGAAATTCGTCATCGACGGCGGCATGCGGCTGATCAAGATCTGGCTGGAGGTCGGACAGGAGGAGCAGGACCGGCGTTTCAGGGCGCGGATCGAGGATCCCGTGCGCCAGTGGAAACTGAGCCCGATGGACGTCGAGTCCTACTCGCGCTGGTACGACTACTCCCGGGCGCGCGACCTGATGTTCCAGTACACCGACACCGAGCACGCGCCCTGGCACATCGTTCATTCCGACGACAAGAAGCGCGCGCGCCTGAACGTGATCGCGCACATCCTGTCGCAGATTCCCTACAAGAAGGTCGATCGCGCCAAGGTGAAGCTGCCGTCGCGCTCCGACAAGCGGGCCTACGACGATCGTGCCTCGATCGCCGATCGCCGTTACGTCTCACAGAAATACTAGGCGGAACCACTTCGCTCCATTCAGGGAGGTCAGGATGTCCAAGCTTTTGAGCGTGAAGGAACTGCACATCAGGATGGCCGAGGTGGAAGGCGCCAAGGCCTCCGCGGCACTGAAGGCCCGTGAGGCGGAGGAGGCGGAGAAGAAGGCCTTCGTCGATCACCTTCTTGCCCCGTCTGGATTGACAGACGAACAGGCGAGCGAGAAGGCCTCGATCATCATCAATCGCGCGATGGCGAACGGCCTGACGGCCGTCCAGGTACTTCGCTTTCCCAACCATATCTGTACGGACGGCGGCCGGGCGATCAATCAGGTCGAGGAAGGATGGGAGAAGACCCTCACGGGCATTCCCCGGGAGATCTACGAGTACTGGAACCGCAAACTGCGCCCCCTCGGCTATCACATTCGCTATCACATCGTGGACTATCCGGGCGGCATGCCCGGCGATGTCGCCATCACGCTGAGTTGGGGTTGATCGTGCGGAGTGGGGGCATCCACATGCAGTCACGGAGAGCGTTTGTCGTGGGCGGCCTGGCTTCGTTGAGTCCGGCGGCGTTTGCACAGTCGGGTGGAGGTTCGTTCGTCGGAACGTGGAAAGGCGATGTCCCGGGGATCGGCGAGGCCACTCTCATCGTCGGCGCCGTCGGGGCAGATGGGGTCGTGCAGGGCAGGATGGAATTCGCTCTTCAGGGTTTCGTCTCCACCTTCGGCGACACGGCGGATTCGGCCAAGCGGACCAATCGCGGCACCGTTGCCGACGGCACGCTCACGATCGAATCGGCCCTGGGCGGACGGTATGTCCTCCGGCGCAATGGTGACACGCTGAACGGTCGATACATGCGCGGCACGACCATGGATGTGCCCGTGACGTTCCGCAAATCCTGACGGTCAGCGGCGCAGGGCTGTCCGTGCGTACCGGGCGATCATGCGTTGCTCGTCGGTCGGCACGACCCAGACCGAAACGGCCGAGTCGGCGGTGCTGATGCGGCCAGCACCCGCGACGTTCAGTGCCGGATCGAGTTTCGCGCCCAGCCATCCGCAGCCGGCGACGACCTCGGCGCGGGTCGCGGCATCGTGCTCGCCGATCCCCGCTGTGAAAACCAGCCCCTCGACGCCGCCCAGAGCGGCTGCCAGGGAGCCGATCTCCCGGACGATGCGATAGACGAAGAGGTCGATGGCCTCGCGTGCCTCGTGCTTCGTCGAGGCCCGCAGGGTGCGCATGTCCGACGAGATGCCGGAGACGCCCAGAAGGCCGGACTTGCGATAGAGCAGATCCTCAATGCCCTTGGCGTCGAGACCGCGTTCCTGCAGCAGGTAGAGCAGGACCCCCGGGTCGAGCGAGCCTGCGCGGGTACCCATCATCAGGCCATCGACCGCCGTGAAGCCCATCGTGCTGGCGACGCTGCTTCCGTCGCGCACGGCGCAGAGGCTGGCGCCGTTGCCGAGATGGGCGACGATCAGCCGGGACTTCGCCAGTGCCGGCTGGATTTCCCGCAGCCGGGTCACCACGAAGTCGTAGGACAGACCATGGAAGCCGTAGCGCCGGACGCCGTCCGCGGTCAGTTCGCGCGGCAGGGCGAATTCCTGGGCGAGCGCCGGCTGGCTGCGGTGGAAAGCGGTGTCGAAGCAGGCGATCTGCGGCAGGTGCGGGGCCGCCTTCAGGATCGCCGCGATAGGCGCCAGGTTATGGGGCTGATGCAGCGGTGCGAGCGGTACGAGCTTCTCGAGTTCCTTCAGGACGTCGGCGCCGACTCGCGTCGGCGCGGCATATCCGGTTCCGCCGTGGACGACGCGATGGCCGAACGCCAGCACAGGCCGGCCGGCCAGCAGCTCACGCCCCGCGGACATGATCTCCGCCGTTGCGTCGTGATGATCGAGCGTGCCCTCCGGCCAATCTCTCGTGGTGACGACGGTGCCATCCGCTCTCCTGACCTCGAGGCGAGGACTGGCGCCGATGCCCTCGACCTGGCCGTGGAAGAGCTCGGTGCCGTCATCCTGGGCGTCGTAGAGCGCGAACTTGATGCTCGACGAGCCGGCATTGAGGACGGCGATGCACCCTGTCTTGTCCATGGCCGGCCCCTCAGGCGACGATGTTCGCGCCGCCGTCGACATAGACCGTGCCTCCTGTCACGCGATGCGCGAAGGGCGTCGCGAGATAGGCGCAGGTATAGCCCACGTCCATGATGTCCACGAGCTCGCCGAGCGGGGCTTTTGCGGCCGCCTCGTTGAGCAGCAGCTCGAAATCCTTGAGGCCCGACGCGGCCCGCGTCTTCAGAGGCCCGGGAGAGATCGCATGGACGCGGATGCGCTGCGGCCCCAGCTCGTAGGCGAGATAGCGGCAGGAGGCTTCGAGCGCGGCCTTCACAGGCCCCATGACGTTGTAGTTCGGCACGACGCGGTTGGCGCCGTAGTAGCTCATGGCGAACATGGTGCCGCCGTCCTTCATCAAGGGCGCGGCGAGTCGCGCCATGCGGATGAAGGAATGACAAGAAATATCCATCGCCTTGGCAAAGCCCTCCGCCGAGCAGTCGAGCAGGCCGCCCTGCAGGTCACTCATCGGCGCGAAGGCAATGGAGTGGACCAGAATGTCGAGCCGGCCCCATGTCTTGCCGATCCGGTCGAACACCGCCTCGAGCTGGCCCGGTTCGGCGACGTTCAGCTCGGCCGAGATGGGCGTCTCCAGTTCCTGCGCCAGCGGCTCGACGTACTTGCGCGCCTTCTCGTTCAGCCATGTCACGGCGAGGTCGGCGCCGGCTTCGCGGAAGGCCCGGGCGCAGCCATAGGCGATGGACTGGTCGTTGGCGATGCCGACGACCAGCGCCTTCTTGCCAGTAAGAACGGGACGGATCTGTTCGGTCATGGTTCCTCAGGGGATTACCGAAGACGCGCTCGCCCGCCGCGCCGCCGCGACGAGACAGGCGACGGCACAGGAGGCGAGGCGCGTGGTCACCGAATCGGCTCGGCTCGTCAGGATGATCGGCACGCGGGCACCCAGCACGATGCCCGCCGCATCGGCGCCGGCCAGGAAGGAAAGGCTCTTGGCCAGCATGTTGCCGGCCTCGAGGTCGGGCACGATCAGCACGTCGGCACGACCCGCCACCGGCGAGGCGATGTTCTTGATGGCGGCCGCTTCGACGCTGATCGCATTGTCGAGCGCCAGGGGGCCGTCGAGGACTCCCCCCTTGATCTGGCCGCGATCCGCCATCTTGCACAGCGCCGCGGCATCGATCGTCGAGGCGACCTTGGCATTGACCGTTTCCATGGCGCTCAGGATCGCGACACGGGGTTCGGCGGTGCCGAGCGCATGGGCGAGATCGATGGCGTTCTGCACGATGTCGACCTTGTCCTCCAGCGTCGGGGCGATGTTCACGGCGGCGTCGGAGATGATCAGCGCCTGGTCGTGGTTCGGCACGTCCATGACGAAGCAGTGGCTGATTCGGCGTTCGGTTCGGATGCCGTCCGTGCGCGACACTACGGCGCCCATCAGCTCGTCGGTATGCAGGCTGCCCTTCATCAGCGCCTCGGCGCGTCCGCAGCGCACCAGCTCGACCGCCTTGGCGGCGGAATCGTGGCTGTGGGCCGAGTCGACGATCTCGAAAGCACTGATGTCGAGCGAGGCCTTTCGCGCCACGTCGAGAAGGCGCGCGGACGGTCCGACGAGGATGGGTTTCAGGAGGCCGCTGCTCGCTGCCAGCACGGCGCTTTCGAGGGAAACCGCGTCGCACGGATGCGCGATGGCGGTAAGCATCGGGGGATGCTTGCGTGCCACGGCGATCAGCCGGTCGTACTTGTCATGCGGCCGCGCCGTTGGTGCCGTCACGTCAGCTCCTTTCTGTAATCACCGCGAAGGGTGCGCTGCGGCGAAGAGCTGCTGCAGGCGGGCGAGGCGTGCGCGGCCTTCCGCCGACAGATCGCCGGAAGCGCCGAGCACTTCCTCGACGACGCGCCATCCGCGCGCGCGCTGCTCCGGCTCGTCCGGGAGCAGGAACGGGATGGCCCGCACCGCGCGCTCCCCGTCAAGATGCAGCAACAGATACTGCTCGCGAAAGAGTGTTTTCAGTTCGTCGAAGCTCAGGCGCCGGTTCGCGGGCTGCATGCGGCGCACGGCCTGCAGCACCGCGAAGCCGCGCTCGTCGATGGTCCGCTGCGGCAGGCGCACGTGCATGATCGAACGGATTACCGCTTCGACGATACCTCCGACCTCGAATTTCTTCTCAAGATGGGCCCGCCAGTTCGCGGCGATGGCGTCCTGGGCCGGATCCGTGCCGTGCTTCGCCGGCGCCGGCGTCTCTGCCGCCAATCCCACCATCGCCTGGAGTGCCGGGGAACCGTACGTGCCGAGGAACATCGCTTCCGTCATGGCATCGCGGGTCAGCCGGTAGGTCTCCCAGCAGGTCGAGATCCAGGTGGACGCGATTTTCTCCATCGTGAGGAGCGGATTGTCCGGCGAGACGGGCTTGCGGTCGGCGCGCACCGCTTCGGCCAGGGGCTTCACCGGCGTCATGAAGGGATTGCGGTCGGAGAAGGCGGCGAATCGCATCCGGTGTGGATGAGTCTCCTGCAGCATCCCGGCAGACGCCTCGCCGGCCATCGCGCGCACGACGGGCTGGGCAAACGTCCGGTAGAGGCCGGTGTTGATCTCTGAAACGCGCGCCGCGGTGGCGAAGCGCCGGTCGTCCTCCTCGCTGTTTGCGCCCAGGGCCCGGATGTCGTCGAGGGTGCGCGCTTCCAGGCGGAACAGGTGCTTGCCGTGGATCAGGCCGGGGTTGGCGGTCGTCTCGTCGATCTCAGTGATGACCGCTTCGTAGAGGCCGGGCGGGAGCAGGTCGATCATTTCCATGCAGGATGCGAACTCGGCATGCTCCTTGGTGGCCACCTTGCTCGACACGAAGATGCCGAGATGCCCGATCGTATGGTGCAGCGTGTAGACGATGGTCTGGCCGTTGGTGACGATCTGCTCTTCGTTGTCGTAGAGGTCGGTGACCCAGCCGAGCGCCTGCTGCGGCGGCGTGATGTTGTCGCCCCAGGAGCACAGCACGATGATCGGCGAGCGGATGTTGCGCAGGTCGACCCGCGTCCCGTCCGGCGTGCGGATCTCGCCCCGGGTGAGCTTGTTGCCGACGAACAGATTGTCGGCGATCCACTGCATCTCGCCGGCGTTCAGCATCACTGGATTGCCCCACCAGGTCTCGAAATCGAGGAAACGGGCGCCCTCGGTGTCGGCCTTGGAATAGAGATTGTAGGGCTTTTCCCAGTAGGTATTCGCCGGGTTGAGCGATTCGAAGTTGGCGACGAGGTTGGCGCCATCGAACGTGCCATGACCGAGATCTCCAGAGAGGGCGGTCAGCCAGGTGCCGCCCAGCGTGCCGCCGAGATACCGCATGGGATTGCGGCCGCGGACGCCCGCCCAGTAGGAGAGGGGCGAGCCGGCCAGCAGGATGGGGCCGAACAGGTCGGGCCGGAGGGCGGCGGTCATCATGAGCTGCCATCCGGCCTGGCAGTTGCCGATCACCACGGGTTTGCCTTCCGCATCGGGATGGCGCGCGGCAACGGCTTCGAGGAACGCCGCTTCGGCGATGCAGACATCGGCAATGGTCTGTTCGGGCATGGGCCTGGGCAGGAAGCCCACGAAGTAGCAGGCATGTCCGGCGGACAGGGCGACGCCGATCTCGCTCTCCTGCTTCATGCCGCCGATACCCGGTCCGTGCCCGGCGCGCGGGTCCACGACCACGAAGGGCGGCTTGGCGGGGGCGACAATCGTGCCCTCGGGCGGAATTACCTTCACGAGAACGTAATTGACAGGGCGGGGCAGCGAGCGTCCGTCGAGGACGACTTCGAAGGCGAAACCCAGCACGTGCGGCGCATTCTCGGCAGTGCGCTCCACGAACGTATTGCCGCGCTCGCGCAGGATATCGAGCGTGAGGATCGACCGCTGCCAGGCGTCGATCCAGTACTCCTGGAAAAAATTGACGCTGGCTTGATCGGCCATGACCGCGCCCTCCGGTTTTTCTGAAAGTCCCCTCCTGATCCTCCTTATGTCGCACTGCGTCATTGACTTTGATCAAATGGAAGTTCGACGGCGTAAGCGGCCTCGAACTCGTTGGGGGCGGCCGTGCGTCCTACTACGTCATCCTCATGGGCCGCGCCGCGCAGGGCCGTGCGAGGCGGGTGGATCCCGTGAACAGGCGAAGGCCGAGGATCGACGAGACACGACGAGTCATTTACGTTTCTCCAGCTTCTGTCGAACGACGAACCTGTCATCGAGCCTTTCGGCAGGCGATCAGTGCAACGGGGAACATGACGGGTTTTCTTCACAATCGCTGGGCGCAGCTTTTTGCCGGCATCGTCTGCATGGTGATGATCTCGAGCCTCCAGCACGGCTGGACGCTGTTCGTGCATCCGATCAACGAGAAGCACGCCTGGGGACGGGCGGCCATCCAGGTCGCCTTCACGGTGTTCATCCTGAGCGAGACCTGGCTGGTGCCGTTCGAGGGCTTGGTGGTCGACAGGTTCGGTCCCCGCCCGGTGGCGCTCGCGGGGGGCGCACTGGTGGCGGTCGCCTGGAGTCTGAATTCTGTGGCCGATTCCCTGCCGCTGCTCTATCTCGGCGCCGCGCTGGGCGGTATCGGAGCGGGGTGCGTCTACGGCACCTGCCTCGGCAATGCGTTGAAGTGGTTCCCGGACCGCCGCGGCCTGGCCGCGGGCCTGACGGTCGCGGGCTACGGGATCGGTTCGGCGTTCACCATCATCCCGATGCATCACACGATCGAGCATCACGGCTACGAAGCGGCATTCCTCTGGTTCGGCCTTGGACAGGGCGCGATGATCTGCCTCGTGTCCCTCGCGTTGCGCAAGCCGGAGGCGGAGGTTCTGGCGATTCCGGAGCGGTTGCCCCACGCCGTGCACGACCACACGCCGGGCGAGGTGCTGCGTTCGCCGCTTTTCTGGATCCTGTTCGCGATGTCGCTGCTGGTGACCGCGGCCGGGCTGACCTTCACCGCCAATCTGGCGGGAATTGCCCGCAGCTTCGGGGTGGCCGACGTCCCCGTCAGCCTGATCGGCCTCACCCTGCCGGCACTGACCTTCGCGCTGACGCTCGACCGCGTCGCGAACGGCATTGCGCGGCCTCTGTGCGGGTGGCTTTCGGATTACATCGGCCGCGAGAACACGATGTTCTTTGCTTTCACCTTGGGCGCGGTCAGCATCCTGGCCTTCGCGCGGTGGGGCAACGAGCCGGTCATGTTCGTGCTGCTCGTCTGCCTGGTCTTCTTCGCCTGGGGAGAGGTGGCGAGCCTCTTCCCGGCGACCTGCACCGACTATTTCGGATCCGGTTACGCCACCACCAATGCCGGCATGCTGCATACGGCCAAGGGCTTCGCGGCCATGCTGGTCCCGCTCGCGGACCCGCTGGTGCGTGCGACGGGCGACTGGCAACTGGTCTTCGCGCTCGCCGTCGGCGCCAACGCGATCGCCGCCTTCCTGGGCATCGCCGTCCTGCGGCCGATGCGGGCGGCGTGGCTGCGGCGCGAGTGAGGCCTATTCGACCTTCAGCAGGCCGCTCTTCTGCAATTCATCGACCAGTGTGTCTTCCTTCTGCAGGAACGCGCTGAGCTGCTGCGGCGTGAGGGCTTCGGTCTCGGCGCCGAGATCGTTCAGCTTCTCCTTGACCGCCGGGTCCGAGAGGGCGCCGGCGACGGCGTCGTTCAGTTTCTTGACGACGTCTGGCGGCGTACCGGCCGGCGCCATGAGGACGATCGGTGTCGTGGCAGCGAAGTCCTTTACACCGGTCTCCTGCAGCGTCGGCACGTCGGGGAGCTGACCGGCGCGGCGCGCGGTCGTCACGACGATGGCGCGCAGGCGGCCGCCGCGGATATGGCCGATCGAGGCCGGTACCTGGTCGATCACGGCATCGATCTGGCCGGCCAGCAGGTCGTTCAGTGCCAGGCCGTTGCTCTTGTAGGGGATGATGTTGAAGCGCACGTCGAGCGCCTTCTGCATCTGGAGCAGGGCCAGGTGGTTGGTGCTCCCATTGCCGGGATGGCCGACGGTGAGCTTGCCGGGATTGGCGCGCACGTACGCGAGCACGCCGGCCCAATCCCTGATCGGATTGTTGGCGTTGATGACGATGTCCATCGGCGAGGTGCTGAGGAGCGCGACCGGCGCGAAGCTCGCCAGGGTGTAGGGCGGCTTGCCGCCGGTCATGCGCGGGCTCACGAGGAACGTGCCGGTCGATCCGAGGACCAGCGAATAGCCGTCTGGCGCCGACTTCGCGACCGCTTCGGCACCGATCGCGCCGCCGGCGCCCCCGCGATTCTCGACGATCACCTGCTGTCCCAGCCGTTTGCCCAGCGCCTCGGCGAAGAGCCGGCCGGTGAGATCGGCATTGCCGCCGGGGGCGAACGGCACCACGAGGCGAATCGGTTTGTCGGGATAGCCGGCCTGCGCAGAGGCATGGGCCGCCGGCAGGGCTGCCAGAAAGGCTGCGATCGTCGTGCGTCGCGTCAACGACTTCATTTCCTGAAACCTCTTCTCACCGTCTAATGTCGCCACATGATAACCGAGGGCAGGCTGGGCGCACGCGCCGTCATCGTCGGAGCGGGCATTGCAGGCCTCACCGCCGCGGCTGCCGTCGCATCGTTCTTCGAAACGGTCGAGATCCTCGACAAGGACGAACTGCCGGACGCGGTGCGTTCGCGGAAGGGCGTTCCGCAGGACCTGCAGGTCCACATACTCCTCAAGGGCGGTGAGCTGGCGCTCGAAAGCCTGCTGCCCGGCACGCGGTCGGCGTTGCTGGCCGCTGGTGCCATCGAGGTGGGGCAGACCGGCGACGTCTCGCTGTGGGAACGCGACGCATGGCATCCGGCGCACGACCTTGGATACAGCCAGCTCATGATGAGCCGTCCCGCATTCGAACGGGTGCTGCGGCGCCAGCTGCTGCGGTATGGCAACGTCACCATCCGCGACTGTTCTCCGGTCGATGTGCTGCCGTCCGATGCCGACCTGACCGTGGTCGCGACGGGACGGGGAGACCGGCTGCTGGCCGATGTCCCGGTGCCGGAAACGGCGCTCGGCATCGAGGTGACCTACAGTTCGGCGCGGTTCGCCAAGCCGGCACGCTTTCGCGGCGAGGGGAGGTTCATCGGCTGCATCCCCCTGCCGCCGGACGATCGCTATGGGCTGGTCTGTCCCGTCGAGAACGACGAATGGCTGATCACGCTGTGCGGCCGCTTTGACAACAAGGTGCCGGACGATATCGACGGGTTTCGTGCCCATGCGGCAGCGCTGCCGGTTCCCGACATTGCCGACCGGCTCCGGGAGGCCGTGCCGCTGACACCCGTACGCTCCTATCGCATTGCCAGGGCGCAGTGGCGGCACTTCGAACGCGCATCCGGCCTTCCGGCGCGCGTGCTGCCCATCGGCGACTGCATCTCGAGCTTCAACCCGACCTTCGGACAGGGGATGTCGGTCGCAGCCGGCCATGCCGTCGCGTTGCGCGATGTGCTCGCTGGCTGGAGCGGCTCCCTCGACGGTGTTGCCGCGGTGTACCTGCCGCGCGCGGCCGAGGTCAGCCGGCAGGCCTGGTCATTGGCCGCGATGGTCGATCTCGAATACCCGCGCACCGAGGGCGAGCGGCCGGCAAACTTCGACAAGCTCGTGGCGGGAAGCGAGGCGATGCGGCGGACAGCGATGCTGCATCCCGAGGTGCAGCGCCTGCGCTTCGAGATCGGCAATCTCGTGAAACCGGATTCGGCGGCACGCAGCGGACCTGCTGCGCGACTGGTGGCGCGCGAGATGGCACGGGCGGGAGGGCGGTCGCGTGAGCGATGAGCCGGGCGGCGATCTCGACGCCCTGCGGCGGGTCATGCGGCAGCGGCAGAAGCAGGCGAGGGCGGAGGTCCGGGCCTACAATCGCGGCTCGTGGATCCGCTTCGCCCTGATGTTC
This sequence comes from Rhodospirillaceae bacterium CCH5-H10, assembly GCA_001557035.1. Classification (GTDB taxonomy): domain Bacteria; phylum Pseudomonadota; class Alphaproteobacteria; order Reyranellales; family Reyranellaceae; genus Reyranella. Next base: position 21,543 of record LSKJ01000851.1, read on the forward strand.
ATCCCGGTGCCTCTGGTCGTCGTGATCTTCCGGCTCTACCTGGAGGCCTGGCACTACTACATCCTGGGCGGCGCCTTCCTCTTCTTCGCCTGCCTTCTCTACGCACTCGACGACCGCGCGGCGACGCGGCGCGAGGCATCGCTCAAGGCCGCCAGGGAAGCCCGTGCATCCTACCAAGAGGCGCGGTCGAGCCATGGAGCGCGCCACTCCAGTGGCGCTCATGCCTTGCCGACCGACGAAGCTTGAGCGCCACTGGAGTGGCGCGCTCCAATGACACGTCTCAGACGCGATTGCGCGCCGTGCAGCGGCATTTGTCGACCTGGTGCAGCTCGACCATGTTGCCGCACGGATCGTTGAGGAAGAGCTGCAGCGAGTCCGGACTGGTGAGGCCCTCGATCGCCCAATATTTCATGCCCATGCGCTCCAGTTCTTTGCGGCTCTCGACGATGTCGGCAACGGCCAGGGCGATGTGCGGCAGGGTCGGATCCTGGCCGGGGCCCTTGGCGACGGGCGAGGGCTGGTTGCCGCCGAACAGGTGGATCTGTCCGACCTCGCCGACATTGATCCAGAGGCCGGGGATGCCGGGAATGGTCGGACGGCCCGTGTCGCGGTGCAGGCCCAGCACGTCGCTGTAGAAGCTCGCGGTGTCCTCGAGCTTCTCCGCGCCGGTGTCGAGCCGGTAGCCGGTGTGATGGATCTCCAGGACCTTGATCGCCATCCTCTTCTCCTCCGTTATCGTCTTGCGCTGCGGCCGATCAGCAGGATCAGCGGTATGGCCAGCGCCGAGCAGGCCGTGTAGAGGCCGAAGGCGTTGATATAGCCGATCATCGCGGCCTGCCGGCTGATTTCCTTCGACAGTTTCGCAAGGCCCGACACGGTCTCGTAGTCCCAGCCTCCCGTCACCCAGGGGAGCGCCAGCGCCTTGTTGTAGGGATTCACCAGCTCGACCATGCGGCTGTAGTTGGTGCTGGTGGCGCGGACGATCTCGGCCACGCAGATCGAGATGAAGAAGCTGGAGCCGATGTTGCGCAGAAGGTGATAGACCGCCGTGCCTTCGGCGAGGTTTGCCGGGCTCATGTTGGAGAAGGTGACGAGCGTGAGTGGCACCCAGATCACGCCGACGGCGATGCCCTGCAGCAGGCTGTTCAGCATCAGCGTGTTCATGTCGACGTTGAGGTCGATGGCCATCAGCCAGACGCCGGACAGGGTCTGTACCGTGAAACCCGCGATCAGGCCGATGCGCGGGTCCATGCGGCCGACGAAGATGGCCAGGAAGAAGCCGATCGTGGCGCCGACGCCGCGGGCGGCGATGACCTCGCCGATCAGCGCATCGGGGAATCCCGCATGTTGCTGCAGGAGCGGCGGCAGCAGGACCATCGGCGTGAAGTTCAGCATGCCGTAGATCAGCACAAGGACGAGGCCCAGCGCGTAGTTCCGGTCGAGCAGGAGCCGGAGGTTCAGGAACGGCCGCTCGGCGGTGAGGCTGTGGGCAAGAAAGACCCAGAAGGAGACGACGGCGATGAAGGCCTCGATCTGGATCTCGGCCGATTCGAACCAGTCGAGCCGCTGGCCACGCGACAGGACCAGCTGCACGCAGGCGATGGTGACCGAGAGCGAGAGGAAACCCGTCCAGTCCAGGCTGGTCCGGCCGGTCGGCCGGTCGTAGGGCAGGGTGAGGCGCAGGCCGAGGAACGAGAGCAGGCCGACCGGCACGATCATGTAGAACGCCCAGCGCCAGCTGTAGAGTTCCGACAGCATGCTGCCGACGGTCGGGCCGATCACCGGGCCGATGACGACGGCCATGCCGAAGATCGACGTCACGAGCCCCTGCTGCCGCTTGGGGAACGTATCGAGCAGGATGGTCTGCGAAAGCGGGATCACCGGGGCACCCAGTGCGCCTTGCAGGACGCGCCACAGGATCAGCGTTTCCAGCGAATCGGCCAGCCCGCACATCAGCGTCGTCAGGGTGAAGGCGAACACCGACCAGATCATCGTCTCGCGCCGTCCGAAGCGCGCGGCCAGCCAGCCGGTCATGGGCGTGGCCACAGCGGTGGCCAGGATGTTGAAGGTCATGGCCCAGGCAATCTCGTCCTGGGTGGCCGACATGGTGCCCTGCATCTGGGGCAGCAGCGTCGAGGCGATCAACAGGGTGGTGGCGTAGAGGGTGGAGCCCAGGACCACCATGACGAGAATCAGGATGCGCTTGCCCAGCGACGTCTCGGACACGTCGGGGGCCGGCGGAACGGTGTCGGCGGTGGTCGCGCTTGAACTCATGGCCTGGGCTATTGTAGCCTAGGCAACAATCTTCAGCGAGCAGCGATTGGGCCCCGACGACGACGAATACATCGGCTACGTGCTGTCGGATGTGGCGCGCCTGATCCGCACCGTGTTCGACCGGCGCGTGCGCGACATCGGCCTGACGCGAGCACAGTGGCTCGTGCTCACCCGTCTCTACCGCCGTCCGGGCGCCAGCCAGACCGAACTGGCCGACATGCTGGAAATCGACCGGGCCAGCGCGGGCCGGATGATCGACCGCATGCAGAAGAACGGCTGGGTCGAGCGTCGCGCCGACGACGGCGACCGCCGCATCAACCGCCTGCATCTCACCGCCGAGGCCCGCCGCGCCCACAGGGACATGTGGGCGATCGCGGAAGCCACGGTCGACGATGCTCTGGCGCCGCTTTCCGCTATGGAGCGCGAGCAGTTCACGCGATTGGCGGCGCGGGTGAAGGGCCAGCTCCAGTCGATGGCGGGGGCGCACGGATCATGAGCCGCCGCCCGGTTCCCGTGCTGCGCCTGGCCCTTCTGTTCGTGGTGCCGTTGCTCGCGGTCGCCGGGGCTGGTTGGTGGTGGCTGTCGGGCGGCCGCTACGTCTCGACCGACAATGCCTATGTGAAGGCCCACATCGTCCAGATCTCGCCCGAGGTCTCGGGCCAGGTTCGTCGCGTCCTCACCAGGGACCATGCGACCGTCGAGGCGGGCCAACCGCTGCTCACCATCGAATCGAGGCCGTTCCGGTTGGCCCTCGACAGCGCCGAGGCCGAACTCGATACGGCGCGCGCCCATGTCGAGACCCTGCGCGGCATCTGGCGCGAGGCCGTCGCCGAACTGGCCGACGCCGAGGCGCGGGCCGTCTATTTTCAGCGCCAGGCGCAGCGGCAGGAGGAACTTGCCATCAAGGGCGTCGCGTCGGCGAGCAAGCGCGACGAATCGCAGAACGATGCTCGCGCGGCGGCCGATCGCGTGTCGACCGCGCGCGAGAAGCTGCAGCGCGTGCTGACGGCGCTGAACGGGGACCCGCAGCTTCCCGCCGATTCCCACCCCCTGGTTCGCGAGAAGATCGCGGCACGGGAACGCGCGGCCCTCGATCTCTCGCGCACGACCGTCCGTGCGCCGGTCGATGGCGTCGTGGTGAACATGCGGCTGCAGCAGGGCGAGCAGATCAAGGCTGCGACGCCGCTCTTCTCGCTGGTGGTGCTGAGCCGTCCGTGGGTCGAGGCGAACTACAAGGAGACCGAGCTGACCCACGTGAAGGTCGGCCAGAAGGCGACTGTGGTCCTCGACACCTATCCCGACGAGACCTGGGAGGCGATCGTCGAGAGCGTCAGCCCGGCGACGGGCGCGGAGTTTGCGATCCTGCCGCCGCAGAATGCCAGCGGGAACTGGGTGAAGGTCGTGCAGCGCCTGCCGGTGAAGCTGCGACTGCTGCCGCATGTTGGCGAATCGCCGCTGCGCGCCGGCATGACCGCGACGGTGAAGATCGACACCGGCCGCCAACGCGACCTGACGAGCTTGCTGCGCGGCACGAAGGAAGTGCCGCGGCCGCCGGCGCCATCGTCCACGCCGCACGACGTGACGGCTCAGTCGAAGTAGCCAAAACGTTAACTCAAAATCCGTCGTCTCGACCGGAGCAGGGCGGACGAAGTAGCGCTACGAAAACTCCGTCGTCTTGAGCGAAGCGCCGGAGGCGCGCAGTCGAAAGACCTATTTCCGCTTCCACACACCGTGCGTCGGAAAAGAGGTCCTTCGACTGCGCCGCCCTGCAGGCGGCTCCGCTCAGGACGACGGCAGGGTCAACCACACGCCAGAGAATAGATGTGCTGGACCTCGCCGGGCAGCGGCATCGCCTGCCAGGTCTTGCCGGCGTCGCGGGTGCCGAAGACCTCGCCGTCGTAGCGGGCGCCGATATAGACCTGACCGGCGTCGGTCGGATGGAGGCCGATCGACATGATGGTGCCGTGGACCTGGACCTTGTCGAAGCGGGTCCAGCTCTCGCCGCCATCCTCGCTGCGGTAGAGGCCGCCGTCCTTGCTGGCCGCGGCGACGGAGAGGGCAGAGTAGAGCGTGTTGGGCTCGACCGGCGAGACGCGGATGTCGCGGCCGTAGGTGGTGGGCGAAAAGCGGCCGACCTCCATGTCCTTCCAGGTGCGGCCCTGGTCGGCGCTCCGAAAGAGGCCCATGCGCACGGCAAGCCATAGGCCGTCGGGATCGGCTGGATTGATCGTGACGGCATGGCTGTCGAGCATGCCCTCTGCCGTCGTATCGCTGACGATCCTGCTCTTGAGGTGCTCCTGTTCGGCGAGCTTCAGCAGGCCCGCGCTGCAATCGGTCCAGGTCTGGCCGAGATCGATGCTGCGCATGACGCCGTTGATCTCGAGGGCCGCGTAGATTTCGTCATGTCGCCTGGGATGCTGGACCAGCCGCATCACGCGCGAGGCGAAGGGGCCCTTGCAGTGCGTGTCGATGGCGGGTGTGGGCAGGCGCCGCCAGGAGGCCCCTCCATCGTCGCTGCGATAGACGTCGATCGGCGACGCACCGGCGAAGATGCGGTTGGGATCGCGCGAATCGACCAGGAAGGACCAGACCTCCTTGCCCGCGTCGGGGAAGGCGGTCCGGCGAAAGGTGGCGCCGCGGTCGGTGCTGCGCCACACGCCGTCGTTGGTGCCGGCGAACACCGTCTCCGGATCCTTCGGATGGACGAAGACGGTGAAGGCCTGGACGGTCCCCAGCACGTGCTGCCAGTCACCGCCCGCGGTGCCGCGGCGGAAGATGCCGACGCGGCCTGGATGATCAGGCTTCCCGAAATAGCCGGCGACGCCGACATAGATGTTCGACTGCTCGGCCATGACGGGCTCCCGGCTCAGTTCTTCTTGACCAGCGGGCACTCGCTGTCGGCCAGGGGCCGGAACGCATCCTCGCCCGAGATCTCGGCCAGGAGCTTGTAGTAGTCCCACGGGCCCTTCGACTCCGACGGCTTCTTGACCTCGAAGAGGTACATGTTGTGCATCTTGCGGCCGTCCTGGCGGACATAGCTCGGGCCGAAGATCGGGTCTTCCCACTTGGTGGCCTTCATCGCGGCCATCACCTTCTCGGCATTGTCGGTACCGGTCGCCTTGACCGCGTTCAGGTAGGCGAGGGTGGCCGAGTAAAAGCCGGCCTGCACGCTGGTCGGCATCTTGCCGTTGAAGCGGGCGGCAAAGCGCTTGGAGAAGGCACGCGTCCGGTCGTTGAGGTCCCAGTAGAAGGCCTCGGTGAGGTTCAGGCCCTGCGAGCGCTCGAGACCCAGCGAATGGATGTCGGAGATGAAGACCAGCAGGCCCGCGAGCTTCTGGCCGCCCTTGACGATGCCGAACTCCGAGGCCTGCTTGATCGAGTTGATCGTGTCGCCGCCGGCATTGGCGAGACCGATGATCTGCGCCTTCGAGCCCTGCGCCTGCAACAGGAAGGACGAGAAGTCGTTGGTGTTGATCGGATGCTTGACGCCGCCGACCACCGTGCCGCCGGCCTTCTTGACGACGGCGGAGACGTCGCGTTCCAGCGCGTAGCCGAAGGCATAGTCGGCGGTCAGGAAGAACCAGGTCTTGCCGCCGGCCTTCACGACCGCCGAGCCGGTGCCGTTGGCCAGGGCCGCGGTGTCGTAGACCCAGTGGATCAGGTAGGGGTTGCAGAGCTTGCCGGTGAGGTCCGACGAGGCGGGATCGGGCGCGATGAAGATCTTCTTCTTGTCGCCGGCGACGCGGGCCGCGGCGATCGACGAGGACGAGGCGCCGGCGCCCATCACCATGTCGACCTTTTCGTTGTCGTACCAGCGACCGACCGTGGTTGCCGCCACGTCCGCCTTGTTCTGGATGTCGCCGGAGACGAGCTCGATCTTCTGGCCGAGCACGGTGCCGCCGAAGTCTTCGATCGCCATCTGGGCGGCGAGCACGGCACCGGGGCCGTTGATGTCCGCGTAGAGGCTCGACAAATCGGTGGCGACGCCGATCTTGAGCGTATTGTCGGATAGCTGGGCGGCCGCCGGCAGCGCCGATGCCGCAAGGCAGAATGCGGCCGTGGCAAGCAGGTTACGTCTCATCGTTTCTCTCCCTAGGTTTTGTCGTTGAGACAAACCTAGCAAGCTGTCGGCAAGCCGCAAAGCCGGAGGAGACGGAAGATGATCGAGAAAATTCTGGACATCCCCACCAAGGACGGGGCTATGGAAACCTTCATCTGCCATCCGGAGCGCGGCGGGCCCTATCCTCCGGTGCTCATGCTCATGGATGCACCGGGCATCCGCGAGGAGCTCTACGACATGGCCCGCCGTCTCGCGACGGTCGGCTACTACGTGATGCTGCCCAACCTCTACTATCGCGCCGGCACCGACACGAAGTACGAGCCGGACGTGCTGAAGCACGGAAGCGACGAGCACAAGCGCATGCGCGCGGTCCGCACGAAGATGACCATCCCGCCGGTCATGGACGACGTGGCGGCGATGATGGCCTACGCCGACGCGCAGAAGGAAGCGAAGAAGGGGCCGGTCGGCACCCACGGCTATTGCATGAGCGGCCCTTATTCCCTGGCGGCGGCGGCGCGCTATCCCGACCGGATCGCGGCGGCGGCCTCCTTCTACGGGACCTGGCTGGTGAGCGACGCCGTCGAGAGCCCGCACCTGACGCTCGGCAAGGCCAGCGGCGAGCTCTACATCTCCTGCGCCGAGTACGACGAACTGGGGCCGCCCGAGATGGTCAAAGAACTCAAGGCGCTGTTCGACAAGTCAGGCGCCAAGGGTGAACTGGAAGTCCATCCGACCGTGCATCACGGCTTCGCCTTCCCGCAGCGCTGGTGTTTCGACAAGCCCGCCGCCGAGCGGCATTGGGAGCGCCTGATCTCCCTGTACCGCCGCAATCTCGGCTGACGCCTCGGGCGGGCGCGCAGCCCCTCCCGTGGCGGGAGCTCAGGCCGCTTGTACCGACCTGGGCTTGCTCGCCTGCCATGCGGCGAGCTTGTCGCGCGCGCCGTTCCGAGCCGGGTCCAGCGCCGACTCCTGACCGGGCACCTTGGAGGCAAGTTCGATCACGTAGCCGTTGGGGTCGCGGAAGTAGATCGACCGGATGAAATGATGGTCGGAGATGCCGCGCACCTCGCGGCCCTCCGCCTTGCCCCTGGCGAACATGCGGTCGAGATGGTCGGGTTCGACCTCCAGCGCGATGTGGAGGTCGAAATCGTGCTGGTCCTTGAAGGCGAACGGCATGTCCGGCGCCTCGAAGAAGGCGAGGCAGGACCCGTCGTCTAGCTGGAAGAAGGTGTGCAGGACGCCGGCGCCGGTCGCGCGGCCGGTCTTGGTCTGCTCGATCTTGAGCGTATGAACGAGGGGGAGGCCGAGGAAGTCCTCGTAGAACTTCCTCGTCTCCTCGGAATCGCGACAGCGATAGGCGTTGTGGTGCAGGCCCTTGATCATCGAAACCTCCGATCAGATCGTTTGCACGAGCCTAGCGCGGTCCTAGCGGTCGAGCCAGACGTCCTCGAAGCGCCAGTGGTTGTAGATCGTGTTGACCGCAAGCGTCACGGCCTTCACCTCGGGGCGCCAGCAGGTGCCGCCCCAGCCATGCTGGATGACGGGACGGGCGCCGTCTTCCTGCAGCTTCTTGTCGATCTCCCACACGAGCTTCCGGCGGGCCTCGATGTCGGTCATCATCGACTGCTGGTCGAACAGCTTCTCGACCTCCGGATTGCAGTAGTTCGTGTAGTTGCGCTCCGAGCCGCAGCGGAAGGTCTCGTAGAAGACCACATCAGGATCGTCGACACCGACGCCCTGGATGTTCATGCCGATGGCGAAGTCGCGGCGCATCATCCGGTTGTACCAGACCGCGGTTTCCAGTGGCTCCAACTCGGCCTGGATGTTCACCTGCTTCAGATGGTCGATCAGGATGACCGCCGGATCGCGATAGCTCGGGATGTTGCGGGTCGAGACCTTGATCTTGAGCGGCTTGTCCGCCGTGTAGCCGAGCTCCGCCATGATCTTGCGGCCTTCCTCGCGTGCCTTGGCGACGTCGGGGCCATAGCCGGCCACAGTCGAGAGGAACTCTGTCGGCATGCCCCAGAGTCCCTCCGGTGGCGGCAGCATGGCACCGCCGATCCGGTAGTTGCCCTGGCCAAGGATCTCGTTGAAGGCACTGCGGTCGATCGACAGGGCCATGGCCCGGCGGATCTTCGCGTCGTCGAAGGGTGGTTTCTCGCGGTTGACCAGCAGGTTGGCCTGGGTGTTGGTCGGCTGCGCCTCGCAGATTGCCGTCGGTGCCTGCACCTTGAGATCGTTGACCATGGCCGGCGTGACGACCGACGTGAAGGTCATGTCGAGCTTCCCGGCGACGAAGGTCAGGAGCGAGGTCGCTCGGTTCGGGATGATGGAGAACTCGATCGCGTCGAGATAGGGGCGACCGGGCTTCCAGTAATCCGGATTGCGGGCGAGCTTGATCGACTCGTTCTGTTTCATCTCGACGAACTTGAACGGGCCGGTGCCGATCGGCTTCTGCCGCATCTGCGCCGTCGGGACGTGGCATGGATAGACCGGTGAGAAGGCCGCGGCGAGCATGGTGAGCAGGGAGGGTTGCGGCCGCTTGAGATGGAAGGTCGCCTCGCGGTCGCCGTTCACGGTGACCTTCTCGAGATTGAAGTACCAGGTCTTGCGCGGGTTCTTGCGCAGCTTGGACTCGTCGGAAATCACCATGTCCCAGGTGCATTTCACGTCGGCGCTGGTGAAGGGCTTGCCGTCGTGCCACTTCACGCCGTCGCGCAGCTTGAAGGTGAGCTGCTTGCCGTCGTCGCTCCATTTCCACTCGGTGGCGAGGTCGGGGATGATGTTGTCGGGCTTGTTCTGCTTGGTCTTGGGATCGAACATCACCAGGTTGTTGTAGACCGACATGAACGGCATGACCGTCGAGATGGTCGCTTCCTCGTGGATCGACGCGCTCGGCGGATTGTCCATGTGGGCGACCTTGAGCGTCCCGCCGGATTTCTGCGCCCAGGCGGCCGGCGCCGCGGACAAGGCCAGGATCGCCGCGACCAGCGGCAGTGTCGGATTTGCCATCCTTCGTTTCCTCCTCTTGTTTGTGATGACGCTAGCACTTCGCTGCGCCTAGAGTCGGAGCATGAAGCTCATCAGTTTGCTGGTCGGAATGCTGCTCGCGGTGCCGGCCGCCGCCCAGAACTACCCGTCAAAGCCGATCAAGATCATCACGGCCTTCGGCCCGGGCACCGCGACCGACATCGCCGCGCGCGTGATCGGCCAGGACATCGCCGTCCAGACCGGCCAGACCGTCGTCATCGACAACAAGCCCGGTGCGGAGGGGCAGATCGCCGCCCAGTCCGCAGCGGCCGCGGCTCCGGACGGCTACACGCTTTTTTTCACCACCCAGACGACGCAGGCGATCAACCCGCACGTCTACAAGTCGCTGGCCTACGATCCGATGAAGAGCTTTGCGCCGATCGCCGGCATCACCCTCGGCGCCCAGATCGTGATGGTGCGCAACGACCTTCCGGCGAAGACCATCCAGGAGTTTGTTGCGCTCGCGAAGGCCCAGCCCGGCAAGCTGAGCTTCGGCAGCGGCAACGGGTCGAGCCGCGGCGGCGCGGAGCTGTTCCGCATCATGACCAAAACCGACCTGCTGGGCGTGCCCTACAAGACCCAGCCGCAGGCGATCACCGACCTCTTGGGCGGCCGCATCGACATCATATTCTCCGACTTCACGGTCGGCCTTCCGCCGGTCCTCGACGGTCGTGCGCGCGGGCTCGCGGTCACCAGCAAGCAGCGTATCCCCGGCATCGAGCAGTTCCCCACGGTGGACGAGAGCGGTGTGCCGGGCTTCGAGATGTGGGCCTGGACGGCAATGTATGCGCCGGCCGGCACGCCGAAGCCGATCATCGACAGGCTGAATGAGCTGGTGCGGCAGGCGGCCAGGTCGCCAGCCTATCTCAACCTTCTCAAGGCCAATTACGGCGTCTCGTTCGTCGGCTCGCCGGAGGACCTGGCGGCCTTTCAGGCGGCCGAAACCAAGAAGTGGGCCGAGATCGTGTCGATTGCCGGCATGAAGGAACCCTGAGGAAGCCTCAGGCTGATCGCGACCGTCGCAGCCGGGCGGAGACCATGATCTGCCAGATCGCGGCGAAGAGGACGCAGGCCGCGACGAGGAAGAAGGCGCTGCGATAGTCGGCGACCGCCGCGATCAGGCCGAAGAGCGGCGGGCCGATGACGGCGCCGGAAAAGGCGAGGGCGGTCTGCACCGCCGCCACGGCGGCGACCTGACCCGGTGGCGCGAGGGCCGCGAACTCCGCGATCGACACGCCGTTCCAGCTTATGACGACCGTTCCGTAGGCAAAGACGATTAGGCCGATGAGCCAGTAGGGCGTTTCGGCCGATATGAAGCCGGTGGCCACGGCGCCCAGCGCGATTCCGATGCCGGTCCAGCCCAGCAACATCATCCGCGGAAAGCGGTCGCCCAGCGCGCCCAGGATCAGGCGCTGAACCGTGCCACCGATCTGCGCCAGGAAGAGCAGGAAGCCGGCCTCGGCGATGGTGAGGCGGCAATGCTCGTAGAGATAGGTGACCAGAAAGAACGTGAAGGTGTGCTGCGCCACGACGTACAGCAGGGCCGACCAGCCGAGCACGCGCATCTCCGGATGGCGCATCACGTAGGCGACGGACGACCAGATCCCCTGTGACGGCGCGGAGGGCGCGACGGATGCATCGAGCCGCGCTCGCAGGAGCTCCAGAACGCCGGCACCGACCAGCATGAGCGCAGCGGCTGCAAGCGAGGCGCCCTGCCAGCCCAGCCCGGGTAGCAGCAACGGCAGCACGATGCCGGCGGCGGCAAAACCCAGCGGAACGCCAGTCTGCTTCACGGAAAAGACGAGGCTGAACCAGGCGCGGGGCACGCGCTGGCTCAGGATATGCGCCGAGGCCGGATTGATCGGGCCCTGCGCGAAGCCGATGAAGGCGACCGCGACCACGGTGGCGGCCACGAAAGCCGTCGCATTGAGGGCGAGGCCCACTGCCGCCGCCAGCATCGCGAACTGGCAGACGCGCACGGCGCCCAGCCGCGAGATCGGCGCGGCGCTCCACAGTGCGACGCCCGAGGCGATGGCGTAGGTGACGGCCGTGAAGGCGCCGACGAGCTTGGGCGCGATCCCGAGGTCCCGCGCGACGGCCGGCATCAGCACGCTGAGCGACAGCACCGCCAGCGAGATGAGGACCTGCGTGCCCAGCATCGCCACGATGGGCACCAGCGCGGGCCGCAGTCCGGGGCGCGGCGTATCCTTGTCGGGAGCCGCGCCCGGCGACATCCTAGAGGCCGTACAGGTCGGCCTTGTTCAGGATCGTGTTGCGCAGGATGCGGATCGAGGCGACGTCGACCATGATGCCGTCGACGTTGATCGCCCCCAGGCCGGCGGCCTCGGCCTCGGCATAGGCTTTTTCGAGCTTGCGGGCACGCGCGATGTCATCGGCCTTCGGCGAATAGACGTCGAGCGCGATGTCGATCTGCGAGGGGTGGATCGCCCACTTGCCGACGCAACCCAGGATCATCGAGCGCTTGCACTCCTCGCGATAGGCGTCGGGATTCTTGAAGTCGGCGAACGGGCCGTCGACCGGATCGATGCCGGCGGCGCGGCAGGCCATGATCAGGCGGAAGCGGGCATAGTGCCAGACGTCGCCCGGGTAACCCGCGGAGTCGCCCACGTTCTTGTTGGTCACGCCCATCGAGGCCGAGAAGTCGCCCATGCCGAACACCAGGCATTCGAGGCGCGGCGTGCAGGCGGCGATCGCATCGACGTTCTGCATGCCCTCGACTTCCTCGATCAGCGCCTCCAGGCCGATCTTGCGCTTCATCTTCAGCTTCTTCTCGATCTGGTGAAGAAGCTTGTCCGCGAACAGCACGTCCGAGACCGTCTGCACCTTCGTCATCATGATCGTGTCGAGATGCTCGCCGGCGCCTTCGACGATCTCGATGATGTCCTCGTAGGCATACTCGGTCGTGAGGTCGTTGATGCGCACGCAACGCGTCTTGCCCTTCCAGTTCAGCTCCTTGAGGCCCTGGATAATCTTCTTGCGGGCGTCGCGCTTCTGGCTCGGGGCGACGGCGTCCTCGAGGTCGAGGAAGACGTGGTCGGCCTTCGACTCCGACGCCTTCTGGATCATCTTCTCGCTGGAGCCGGGCGTCGAAAGCTGGACGCGGCGGGCGCGCTTGGGGCGGTCGGTCATGTCTGTCTCCTCAAATCACGATCTTGTCGTCGCGCAGGCGGGCGATGTCCGCCGAACTGCAGCCGATGCTCTGCAAATACTGGTCCGTGTGCTCCCCGAGCAAGGGGGCGCGATGGCGCACGCGGCCGGGCGTCTCGGTCATCTTCACCGCGACCCCCGCGATCTGGACCTCGTGGTCGAGGCCGGGATGCGGCACCCAGGGCAGCATCTCGCGCGCCTTGAAGTGCGGATCGGCCACGATGTCCCGCACGTTGTAGACGGGCGAGAAGGGTACCTTGCCGCCAAAATGCGCCAGCAGCTCCTGCTTGGTGCGCTGGCGGGTGAAGTCGGAGACGGTGGCGATGAGCACGTCCTGGTTGGCGCGCCGATCCTGGACCGTGATGAACCGCGGGTCGGTGGCGAACTCCGGCCGATCGATCAGCCGGCACAGGATCGGGAAGTGCGCGTCGGCATGCGCCGCGATCGTGACGAAGCCGTCCTTCGCCGGGAACATGCCGAACGGGCAGAGCAGGGGGTGATGGTTGCCCTCGGGATGGGGCAGCGTCTGTGCGTAGGAATGCTGGTGCATGATGCGCTCGCACACCGCGAGGATCGCGTCGACCATGCCGACATCGACGAACTGCCCCTTGCCGGTCTTGTAGGCGCGGAAGATCGCCGAGACGATGCCGAAGGCGCAGGTGATGGCCGGCACGATGTCGCCGACGCCGGGGCCGACCTTCATCGGCGTGTCCTTGTCCGGGCCGGTGATGGCCATGATGCCACCCATCGCCTGGCTGATCACGTCGTAGGCCGGGAAGTCCGAGTAGGGACTCTTGCCCGTGCGGACGTCGCCGAAGCCGCGGATCGTGGCATAGACCAGCTTCGGGTTGCGGGCGTGCAGCGTTTCGTAGCTGAGACCGAGGCGATCCATGACGCCGCCGCGGTAGTTCTCGACGACCGCGTCGGCATTGTCGCAGAGCTTCAGGACCAGCTCGCGGCCGGCCGCCGTCTTGAGGTCGATGGCGATCGATTTCTTGTTGCGGTTCACCGATGCGAAGTAGCCGCCGAACGCCTTGAGCTGGTCGTCGGCATGGTAGGGGCCGATGATGCGCGTGTGGTCGCCGTCGAGCGGCTCGACCTTGATCACTTCCGCGCCCTGGTCGGCCAGCAGCATCGTGCAGTAGGGGCCGGCCAGCATCTGCGTGAGGTCGACGATCCTCACGCCGTCGAGCGCACCCAGAACGTCGGTGTCGCTCACTTGTCTCCCCAGTGACTGCGCCGCTTGATCAGCACGGTGCGCTCGCCCTCGAAGATGTTCTTGTCGTCCTGGTTCACGCCGTAGTGCTTGAAGCGGACGATGCCGGCGTCTTCCTGCCCGGCATCCTTCTTCTCCAGTACCTCGGTGTAGCAGTAGAGCGTGTCGCCGTGATGCAGCGGACCCTTGAGCCGGATCTTGTCCATGCCGAGTTCCATCAGGGCGTTCTCGGCCGTGTCCTCGGCGGCGAGGCCGATGCACATGGAGATGGTGACGCCGCCGAAGCCAAGCCGCTTGCCGTAGGGCATCGACTGGGTCAGGTGCTCGTTGAAGTGGGCCTCGGCCGTGTTCATGGTCACGTTGGTGATCCAGACCTGCTCCATCGGCTCCACGGTCTTGCCACGTGCGTGCTTCATCACGTCGCCGACCGTGAAGTCCTCGAAGTAGTTGTTCTTCCCTGTCAGGGCTGAGACTTTCATCAGTTCCTCCCGCGGCCGAGCAGGCGGTCCGATATGATGCGCTTCTGGATCTCCGAGGTACCCTCGAAGATCTTGGTGAGACGCGCATCGCGCCAGTGGCGCTCGACGGCGTGCAGGGTCGTGTAGCCCGCGCCGCCGTGGATCTGGATGCCCTCGCTGGTGACGCGCTCTGCCATCTCGGAGGCGAAGAGCTTCACCATCGAGGCTTCCTTGTCGCAGCGCTGGCCGGTGTCGATCTGCTCGCAGACGAAGTACATGAGCTGGCGCGCCGCCTCGATCTGGGTCGCCATGTCGGCGATCTTGAAGCGGATGGCCTGGAAGTCCGAGATCGAGTGGCCGAACTGCTTTCGGTCGTTGGCGTACTGGATCGAATCGTCCAGTGCGCCCTGGGCCAGGCCGATCGCGCGGGCCGCGGTGTGGGCGCGCGCCGTCTCGAGGCCGGACGTCGCGTAGTAGAAGGCGTGACCCTCCTTGCCGATTAGGTCGGCCTCGTCGACGCGGAAATTGTCGAAGGCCAGTTCCCAGGTCTTCCAGCCGAAATAGCCGATCTTGGGAATCGGCGCGCCGCTGACGCCCTTGGGCAGCTCACCGCGCTTCTTCTCGACGAAGAACATCGACAGGCCGAGATGGCGCTTGCCCGGAGGCGCCTCCGACGTGCGCGCGATGATGATCATGAAGTCGGCGCCGTCGGCGAAGGTGCACCAGTACTTGTTGCCGCTGATCAGGTAGCCCGATCCGTCCTTCTTGGCACGGCAGGAGATGTTGGAGATGTCGGAACCGGCGTTCGGCTCGGACATCGAGAAGGCGCCGAGGAACTCGCCCTTGGCCATGCGCGGCAGGTAGCGGCTGCGCTGCTCCTCGCTCATCTCGTGCGAGCCGATCAGCAGGTTGCCGCGTGCGATGATCGACGCGACGCTCATCCAGCCGCGCGACAATTCCTCGGTGACGAGGCAGTACTCGGAGCAGCCGAGACCCAGGCCGCCATACTGTTCGGGGATCAGGATGCCGAAATAGCCGAGTTCGGCCATCTTCTCGCGCAGGTCCATCGGGATGTCGCCCTTCTCGGGGTCGAGCCTGTTGGCGACGGGCAGCACTTCGTTCAGCGTGAACTCGCGCGCCTGCTCCTGGATCATGCGGCGTTCTTCGGTAAGGAAAGGCATTACTGGGGATTCCTGAGACGGACGAGATTGGTGCGCTTGAAGTCGATGACGAGTTCTTCGCGCTGGTTGAAGCCCTTGCTGTGCCAGCTCACGATGCCGAATCCCTTGTGGGAATCCGACGTGCGCCGGTCGAGCACGACCGATTCGGCGCGCAGCGAATCGCTGGGATAGACGGGCTGGTGGTAGGTGAGTTCGTTGACGCCGAGGAACGGCCCGCCGCCCTCGCTCAGGTCCTCGACCGTGAGACCGAACACCGTCGTGAAGACGAGCAGGGGATTGGCGACGATGCCGGGATGGCCGTGCGCCTGGGCGTAGGCCGCATTGTAGTAGTGTGGATTGAAGTGCAGCGTCAGCGTCGAGAAGAGCGTGCTCTCCGACTCGGTGATCGTGCGCCCCCAATGGTGCCGGAACACGCGGCCGACCTCGAAATCCTCATAGCGGTTGCCCTTGGGCACCAGCCGGGCGCGGGCCCTGAAATCCTCTGACATTCTTGACTTAGCTCCTGGCTGACGCGCGGACGAGTTCGCCCACGTCGGTGAGTTCGTCGATGCGCTCGATCGCGTCGTGCAGGCGGCGCGTGCCGGCGGGTCCGAGCAGCGGCGTCACGAGGCTGTCGAACTTGGTCTCGATTGCCTGGCGCTGCTTCTCCAGGTCCGCCCACGGAATGCCGGAGTCGTGCTTGACCTCGATGGTCGTGCCGTCGTCGAGCTGGATGGCCATCTCGGCCAGCGAGTGCGCCCAATGGGGCTGGAAGTCGATCGCCATCTTGTCGCGCAGGTCCTTGATGCGCGGCTCCTGCGTCACCGCCTCGTTGTAGGATTCGAGATTGGCGGTATCGACTCCAGTCAACGCCATCGCCACGGTCTGGCGCAGCGAGAACTTCGCCTCGAGCCCCGTGGTCGGGTTGGGGATGTTGCAGACCTTGTCGGCGCCGGAGTCGATGCGCAGCAGGATCTTCTTCACGCGCTCGGGCGGGAAGTTGTTCTTCAGCCGGATCTCCTTGGCGCACTCGATGGGCGCGTGCGTCAGGTAGCAGGCGGCGTGGTACTTGAAGAGATTGTTGCGCAGGTGCCAACCCGACGGCGGCTCGCCGAGCGCCGCCTCGGCATTCAGGTGATCGCTTTGCGATGAGGCGAAACCCTGGTCGCATTCCAGCGAATCGCCACGCGCCGTGAAGCCCTTGGCGGCGAGACGCGCGGCACGCAGGCCATGCTCGGAAGCGGTGCCGGCATGCAGAGGCTTGCACATGGTGCCGAAGTTCGACTTGAGGCCGGCGGCCTGCGTGGCGGCAATGCCGAAGGCCACGGCGAGCTGGCGATCGTCGAGACCCAGCATGCGGCCGGCGGCGGCGGTGGCTGAGAAGGAGCCGACCGTGCCGGTGACATGGAAGCCCTTCTGGTAATGGCTGGGCGAGACCAGCCGGCCGACACGACCCGAGGTCTCGTAGCCGGCGACGAAGCTCTCGATGAACAGGCGGCCCGACGCCTTCATCTGTTCGCCAAGGGCCAGCAGGGCGGGGACGACCGTGACCGTGGGATGGCCGCCCATCGAGAAGTTCACGTCGTCATAGTCGAGTGCATGGCTGGCGGCGCCATTGATCAGCGTCGCGGTGGAGGGCAGCACGGTCTCCGGGCGGCCGACCAGGGTGGCCGGGCCTTTCGCACCGTCCTCCAGCGCCTCGGCGACCAGGATGTCGGTCAGTTCCTCCTGCGCGCCGGCGATGGTGACGGCGAACCAGTCGAGCAGGCACTGCCTGGTGCGCTCGACCAAGTCGTCGGGAAGGTCCTGCCAGGCGAGGGCGGCGGCGCGCTTGGCGATTTCGGCCGTGACCGGAACGACAGCAGCCATGTTTTCCTCCTGAATTCGAAGGCGCGAGTGTCGGCCAGCAGCCGCTGCCTTGTCCACCATCCGGGCTTTCGCGCATCGATATGGCCCAGACACAACAAAGCCGCCCGGAGGCGGCTTTGTGCCGACTATCGTCGATCCGTCAGTCGCAGCAGCGAGCCAAGGCAGGAACGATCCTGGTGGCGGCAACTGCAGAGATCGCCGGCGTCGTGATGGTGTAGTTCACAGGATCACCTCCTTTCGATGTTGATGGGAGGTCGAGCCTCGCACAGCGCGGGCGGGCTGCCTAGGGTTTCCTCGCGACGATGTGGAAGATGTGCCAGTGCTTGGCGTTGCCGCGCGGCGTGACGCCGTCGGCTTCCTCCTCGTCGAACATCTCAAGGTCGAGACCCTGGAGGAGCGCCAGGGCCTCGTCGCGCGAGACGAAGGTCATGCCGGGACGGCCGGCCCAGCTGTCGCGCGGACCGTACCACTGGCCCGAAAAGCGCCCGCCCGGGGGGAGTGCCTCGCGAATGCGCTCCCAAGTCCGATGAAAGGCCTCCGGCTCACAAAGAGGCATGGCGAAGCTCGAATTGACGAGATGGACTCCGATCGGGATCGGCACTTCGTCGAGGCGCGCGAGGACCGGCGTGACATCGCAGCCATCGGGTAGCGGGCGCACCTGCAACTGCCTCAAGGCCTCGGGTTCGGCATCGACGGCAACGACTCGCCAGCCGCGGCGCAGTTCCTCGATCACGTCTCGACCATCGCCGCAGCCGAGATCGATGACGAGGGCGTCATCGGGTGGGGTGCCGAACGCATCGAGCGCGGCGAGCAGTGTCTTGCGGGGAGGGCGGTCGCGAAGCTGCTGGTAATACGCGGCCCAGCCGGCGGACCGTTCGCTTTCCGTCATGCGCGTTCTCTTCGGACTGCGGCGCTTGTCGTGCCGCGCCGCGTGTGATCGTATCGCAAGCCACAAAGAATGAAGCAACGTTTCGGGAGGAAATTCATGAAGGGACTGGGAAGCCTTGCGTTGGCCCTCGTGCTTGCGTTCGTGCCGCTGGCGGCGCGGGCGGATATCAAAGCCCTGGCCGAAGCCGCCAAGAAGGAAGGCGAGCTCACCTGGTACGTCGCTCATTACACGTCCGAAGGCGCAGAGGATCTCGGCCGCGGCTTCACCGAGATGTATGGCGTCAAGGTCAACGTCGTGCGCACGACGGCGCAGGTCGCCTATCAGCGCCTCCTGCAGGACATCAAGAACAACCAGACCATCTGCGACGTCTTCTCCTCGACCGATCTCGGTCACTACGCGCGCCTGAAGAGCGAGGGGCGCCTGGAGAAGTACGTGCCGGAAACGACCCCGAAGATCTCGGAGGCTTTCCGGAACTTCGATTCGGACGGCTACTTCCACACCACCGCGGCCGGCCTGGTCGTTCTCACCTACAACACCGCGAAGGTGAAGCCCGAAGACGCGCCCAAGAAGTGGGAAGACCTGCTCGACATCAAGTGGAAGGGCAAGGTCTCGACCGGACATCCCGGCTTCTCCGGTTATGTCGGCACCTGGGTCCTGTCGATGAAGAAACTCTACGGCTGGCAGTATTTCGACAAGCTCGAGAAGAACAAGCCGCAGATCGGCCGGTCGATCAACGACACGGTGACGGCGCTCAACGCCGGCGAGCGGCAGGTGGCGGCGGGTGCGGACGGCTCGACGCTTTTCAGCGCCGCGCGCGGAAATCCGCTGGCGGTCTCCTATCCCAGCGACGGCTCCGTGCTGATCATCTCGCCGTCGGCGATCATGAAGGGCACCAAGCATCCGAATGCCGCCAAGCTCTTCATGGAATACCTATATTCAATCGAGGCCTCGAAGATCAACGCCAAGCATTTCGGCATCCCGCTGCGTCCTGAAGTCCCGTCGCCTCCGGGCGCCAAGCCGATCAGCGAGATCAAGGTGATCCGGCCGACTGTCGCTGAAGTCGAGAAGGGCATCCCGGAAGTGATCGAGCAGTGGCGCGACACGTTCGGCAACTGATCCTCGGCGTCGCAGCATGTCGGTAGCGGCTCCGGCCTTCGAACCGGTCCCGGTGCGCCCCGTGCGTGCCAGCCGGTTCGACTCCTCCTGGCTCCTGTGGATCGCGATCATCGCGGTCCTCCTGTTCCTGGTGGTGAGCCCGTTCGTCTATCTGGTCATCACCAGTTTCCAGGCGGAGCGCACGGGGGACTTCACCCTGTCCAACTACGCGACGGCCTATGGCCGGGCGCGCTACGTCGATGCGCTGTTCAATTCGCTGAAGCTGGGGGCGGCGTCGGCCGCCCTGGCCGGCATCTTAGCGGTGCCGCTGGCGTGGGCGGTCGCGCGCACCAACATGCCGGGGCGCGGCCTCACGCGCATGCTGGTGCTGGCGACCTTCATCACGCCGCCCTACACCGGCGCCGTCGCCTGGATCCTGCTGGCCGGACCGAATGCCGGCTGGCTCAACCGCTTCTACATGATGGCGACGGGCGCCGAGGCGGGACCGTTCAACATCTACAGCTTCACTGGGCTCGCGGTCGTCATCGCGCTCTATTCCTTCCCCTACATCTTCATCTTCACGACGGCGGCGCTGGAGCTGGTTTCCTCGGAAATGGAGGATGCTGCCAACATCCTGGGCGCGGGGCCGTGGCGCACCATGCGCAAGGTGACCCTGCCGCTGGCACTGCCCGCCATCCTGGGCGGCCTGATCATCTGCTTCCTGGAGGCGATCGCGCTGTTCGGGTCGCCGGCGATGATCGCGATTCCAGCGCGCTTCAATGTCGTCACGACACAGCTATTCCAGTTCTTCGGCAACCCCGTCCGGGTCGAGGTGGCGGCGGCCTATGCCATGCCGCTCCTGGGCGTCACCATCCTTCTGGTGCTGGTCCAGCGGCTGATCGTGCGTCGCAAAGGCTTCGTCGCGCTGACCGGCAAGGGCGGCGAGCGCCGTCCCATCCTGCTCGGCCGCTGGCGCTGGGTGATGTTCGGCTACGCCATGTTCGTCGCGGCGCTGGCGGTGTTCCTGCCCTACATCTTCCTGATCCAGTCGGCTTTCGCCAAGGCGTGGGGCCGCGGCTTCCTGCTCGACAACATTACCCTGGCGAACTTCCACTTCATCCTGTTCGAACATGCGACGGCTGCGCAGTCCGTCATCAACAGCTTCGTCTATGGCGGGATCAGCGCCACGATCGCGGTGTTCCTGACTTTGGGCGTCGCCTATATCGTGGCGCGGCGGCTGATCCCGTTCGGCGGCGTGCTGGGCTTCCTGTGCGTGGCGCCGTTCGTGATCCCGGGCGTGGTGCTGGCGATCGGCTTCTACGCCGCCTACGCGCCACCGCCGCTCTCACTCTACGGCACCGCCCTGATCCTGATCCTTGCCTTCACCACGCGCTTCCTGCCGGTGGGCTATGTCAACGCGAGTGCGGCGATCAACAGCCTCAATCCCGAGATGGAGGAGGCGGTCCGAGTGCTGGGGGGCAGTCGCATGACGGCACTGCGCCGGGTCGTGGCGCCGCTGCTCAAGCGCAACCTGCTGGGCGCCTGGCTGCTGATCTTCATTCCGGCGACGCGCGAACTGTCGGCGGCGATCTTCCTGTATGGTCCCAACACCAAGGTCGCCTCGGTCATGATCTTCGACATGAGCGAGGAGGGCAATTTCGAGCGCCTGGCAGCACTGGCGCTGGTCTTGCAGGTCCTGACCCTGCCACTTCTGTATCTGGGCCAGCGAGCCCTGGGCCGCGACTTCATGCTGAGGCGTACCGCGACATGAGCAAGCTGGTTTTGAAGAACGTCGCCAAGCGCTACGGCGCCTTCGAGGCGGTGTCCGATTTCTCGCTGGAGCTGGCGAAGGGCGAGTTCGTATCGCTGCTGGGCCCGTCGGGCTGCGGCAAGACCACGACCCTGCGTATGATCGCCGGCTTCATGCCGCCCACCGGCGGCAGCATCGAGATGGACGGCAAGCAGATCTCGTCGGCATCCGGCGTGGTGCCGCCCGAGCACCGCCGCATGTCGATGATCTTCCAGAGCTACGCCATCTGGCCGAACATGACAGTCGGCGAGAATGTCGGTTTTGGCCTGCAAGTGCGGAAGCTGTCGCGCGCCGAGATCGACCGGCGCGTCGACAAGATCCTGGACGTCGTCCAGATGCGCAACCTCAAGGGGCGCTATCCCGCCGAACTGTCGGGCGGCCAGCAGCAGCGTGTGGCGCTGGCCCGCGCCATCGTCGTCGAACCGGAAGTCCTGCTGCTCGACGAGCCGCTCTCGAACCTCGACGCCAACCTGCGCGAGGAGATGCGCTTCGAGATCCGCCGCCTGCACGACGAGTTCAAGATCACGACCGTCTACGTGACCCACGACCAGTCCGAGGCGATGGTCACTTCCGACCGCATCGTCGTGATGAACAAGGGCAAGATCGAGCAGATCGACGCGCCGCACGTTCTGTACGGCCGGCCCAGGAGCCGCTTCGTGGCGGGCTTCATCGGCCGCACCAACTTCGTCGAGGGGACGGGGCAGGGCAGCGACGTGCGCTTCGACGGATTCGCCGCGGCTGCATCGGCGCTCGAAGGCGCCAGCGGCGGCGGCAAGCTGCTCTACTCGCTGCGGCCGCAGGCGATCGGCCTGTCGACCCAGGCGGGCAGCGGCCCCAATCTGTCGGTCGAAGCGGAGATCGTCGATCGCTCCTATCTCGGCGAGTACTGGGATTATCAGGTCCGTCCGCTGGGTGGCTCGAAGCCGCTGCGCGTGTCGACCGCCCCGACTGCCGTTTTCGAGGTCGGCAGCCGCGTCTGGCTGGAGATCGCGCCGTCCGCCATGGTACGGGTAGAGTAAGCTTCCCAACGTTAGAGTGAGAGCATGACCGCAGGACCGTTAGCCCGTTTCAAAGTCCTCGACCTGACACGCGTGCGCGCCGGTCCGACCGCCGTCCGCTACCTCGCCGACTGGGGCGCCGACTGCATCAAGGTCGAGATGCCGCCGTCCGCCGGCGAGATGGACATGGGCGGTCCGCGCCACGGTCCCGACTTCCAGAACCTGCATCGCAACAAGCGGTCGATCACGCTCAACCTCAAGGAGCCGGACGGCAAGGCCGTCTTCATGAAGCTGGTCGAGCAGGCCGACGTCGTGGTCGAGAACTACCGCGCCGACGTGAAGTTCCGCCTCGGCATCGACTATGAGAGCCTGAAGAAGGTGAACCCGAAGATCATCCTCGGATCGATCTCCGGCTTCGGCCAGGACGGGCCCTACGCGGAGCGCGCCGGCTTCGACCAGATCGCCCAGGGCATGGGCGGCCTGATGATGGTGACCGGCAACCCGGGCGAGGGCCCGATGCGCGCCGGCATCGCCGTCGCCGATGTGGGCGCGGGCCTGCACTGCGCCATCGGCATCCTGATCGCGCTGTTGGAGCGTGACACGTCGGGCCAGGGCCAGTGGGTCTCGTCCTCGCTGTTGCAGGCCATGATCTCGATGTGCGATTTCCAGGCCGCGCGCTGGACCATCGCCAAGGACGTACCCGGCCAGGCCGGCAACAACCATCCGACATCAATCCCGACCGGCGTCTTCAAGACCAAGGACGGCTATATCAACATCGCGGCGTCGGGCGGCCACATCTACAAGCGCTTCTGCGAGGCCGTCGCCTCGCCGGAACTTTATACCGACGAGCGGTTCAGCACGGACAAGGGTCGTGCGAAGAATCGCGATGCCCTGAACGACGAGATTAACAAGCGCGTCGCGAAATACAGCAGCGCTGACCTCGTCGAGAAGCTGAACAAGGCTGGCGTGCCGGCCGGACCGATCTACAAGATGGACGAAATGTTCGCCGATCCGCAGGTCAAGCACCTGAAGATGGCGCATCCCGTGCACTCGCCGAAGCTGGGCGACATCGAGGTGATCGGCCAGGCGATCAACATGAGCCGCACGCCCTTTGAGATGAAGTCGGCGACGCCGGAACAGGGTGAGCATACCGACGCGGTCCTGAAGGAAGCCGGCTTCGACGCGGCGGCCATTGCGGACTTCCGCAAGCGGGGCGTTATCTGACGATGATCAGCCCGACGCCGAACATGATCGCGGAGAAGGTGGGACCGGTTGGGCGGCTCATCTTCAACAAGCCGCAGAAGCACAACGCCACCTCGACCGACATGTGGGAGGCGATCCCGGTCATTCTCGACGATTTCGAGAAGGACCCGGCGATCCGCGTCGTGGTGGTGACGGGCGCCGGAGACAAGGCTTTCGTTTCGGGCGCCGACATCTCGGAGTTCGAGAAGGCGCGCAATACGCCCGAGCAGGTGGCCTACTACGACAAGATCGGCGAGGAGGCCAACCGGCGCCTCAACCGGTGCTCCAAGCCGACGATCGCCCGCATCCGCGGCTACTGCATCGGCGGCGGGCTGGCAGTGTCGCTCCTCTGCGACATCCGCATCGCGTCGGAGAACAGCCGGTTCGGCGTGCCGGCGGCGCGACTCGGCCTGGGCTATCGCGCCAGCGGCCTCAAGATCCTGACCGACCTGGTGGGCCCGTCGCATGCCAAGGAAATCTTCTTCACCGCCCGGCACTTCAACGCGCAGGAGGCCTTCGGCATGGGGCTGGTCACGCGCGTCGTGCCCGACGCCGAACTCGATTCCTACGTCGACAATTATTGCCGGATGATCGGCGAGAATGCGCCGCTCACCATGCATGCCGCCAAGCGCACGATCGAGGAGTTGACGCGCCTCGACGGCGAACCGGACTTCGCCCGCCTCAACGGACTGGTGAAGCAGTGCTTCGATTCGGAAGACTACATTGAGGGCCGGACGGCCTTCATGGAGAAGCGCAAACCCGTATTCAAGGGACGCTAAGGGAGACGGCGATGACGGTTCTGACGCAAGAGCAGCGCGACGCGTTCTGGCGCGACGGGTATCTCATGGTGGAGGACGCCGTCACGCCGGCCCAGCTCGCGGCCCTGAAGGCGGAGATTGCAGGCTGGGTCGAGCAGAGCCGGGCCCATAAGGCGCCGTTCGGACCGCCCACGATCGACGGCCGTCCGCGCTTCGACATGGGTGCCGAGCACAGCGCGGAGAAGCCGGCGCTGCGGCGGATCAACAACCCGTCCGACATTTCCGACGCCTATCGCGAGGTCATGCTCGACGCCCGCATGGTCGACATGGTGGCCGACCTGATCGGGCCGGACGTGAAGTTCCACCACTGCAAGATCAACCTGAAGCTTTCCGGCGCGCGAACCGAGGTCAACTACCATCAGGACTTCGCCTACACGCCCCATACCAACGACGACATCGTGACGGCACTGCTGTTCCTCGACGACGTCGACGAGAGCAACGGCTGCCTCACGGTGGTGCCGGGCTCGCACAAGGGGCCGGTCCTGTCGCTGTTCGAGGGCGATCGTTTCACCGGCGCCGTTGCGGCCGACGAGGAGAAGAAGGCGCTCGGCCAGTCGGTCCCCTGTCTGGGCAAGGCCGGCAGCGTCTGCCTGATGCACACGCGCCTGCTGCACGGCTCGGCCGCCAACGGCGCCGACAAGTCGCGCGGTCTCTACATCTGCGTCTATACGGCCGCCGACGCGGTGCCGATCGCCCGCAACCCGATGCCCAGCCCGAACGAGGGTCGCATCGTGCGCGGCAAGGAGGCCCGCTTCGCCCGCCTCAAGGAAGGGCTGGTCGAACTGCCGAAGCAGCCCAAGACCGCGTCGTTCTTCACTGTGCTGGGCCAGGATTCCAAGCAGGCGGCCGAGTGAGCGATCCGCTGCCGGCGATCACGGAGGCGCAAGCCACCGGCGAGATCGCCGATCTCTTCGCCGACATCCGGACCACCGTTGGCGTGCGCGTGGTCAACCTGGTCTGGCGCCATCTCGCGACCATGGAAGGGGCATTGCCCTGGGCCTGGGCGGCGGTGAAGCCGCTCTATCTCGACGGCCTTCCCGACGCAGCGATGGCGACCTTCCGCCGGACCATGGACATTCCGCGGCTGGCCTCGCTGGCCGGCGAGGAGCCCGCCAGCGTCGACGCCGTGCTGGCGAGCTACGACCATTCCAACACGATCAACCTGTTCGCGCTGGGCGCCCTGCGCGCCTGGTTGAACGGACAGGTGGCACGTGAGGGAACAATCGCGCCGGGCCCGCGCAAGGCAGCCCCTGACCTGCAACTGCCGAAGCTCGCCTCCGAGGAAGACGTTGATGCCGCGACCTGGGCATTGGTCCTGCGCCTCAACAAGTTCGGCGACGAGCCCCAGCCGCTGATCCTGGCCAGCATGTATCGTCACCTGGCCCACGCGCCATCGTTCCTGCAACGCGTCGAGGCGGCACTGGCGCCGGTCGCGGCGGACGGCTCGCTGCGCCGGGCCATCCTCGAAAACCGCAAGACCGCCGCCACACTAGCGGGCACGCTGGCACGCTCGATCTCCGCCGGGCGCCCGGCCCATGCCGATGCGATCGAAAACGCCGTCGGCCTCTTCGTCGACCACGCCATCGGCAAGATGGTCACCATCTGCCGCGCGATCCGCATGGCGCGGGGCGCGGCGCTTCCACTGTCGTCCTGAGCGCAGCGAAGGACCGCGCGGAGCGACCAATATACTACGCGGCGAACGTGAGATCCTTCGCTGCGCTCAGGATGACAAGAAAGGCAGTTCGCGCGGTGTAGCTACTCCGCAGCCTTGCGCGCACCCTCGTTGCGCGCGAGCCATTCGCCCATTGCCTGTTCCATCGTCATGAATACCGCGCCGCCTTCCATCAGGCGCTGGATGAGCCGTTCCAGCATCATCATGCGATGGCCGCGGCCGATGACGTGCGGGTGGAAGGTGTAGGTGAGGATGCCGAAGTCCGGCTGGACGCGCGTCATGTAGGTGAAGTCGTCGACGAAATTGTCGAGGACGTTCGTGGCGTTCATCAAGCCCTGCTGCACCGAGCCGTTGGGCAGGCGCATGTATTCGAAATGCGGGAAGTCGTCGAGCGACCAGCTGATCGGCATCTCCAGCAGGGGCGTCTCGCGGCCCCGCACGAAGGGTTTCATCAGCTCGGCGACGTCGCCCTGGCGGGCGAAGTAGCAGTCGTAGTCGTGGCCCATCATCGAGCTGTCGTACCGGATGCCGTGTTTCAGCAGCAGTTCGATGGAGTGGGGCGAGAGGTCCCAGGCGGGCGAGCGGTAGCCGCGGGCGGTGCGGCCGCTGATGCGCCTGATCGATTCGTTACCGCGGACGATCTCCTCCTCTTCCTCCTCGCGGGAGAGGGTTACGGGAAGGCGGTGGGTCCAGCCGTGATGGGCCAGCTCGTGGCCCGCCTCGACATAGGGCATCACGGCCAGAGGCGAACTGTCGATCGTGTGGCCGGGCGTGAAGAAGGTTCCCTTGATGCCATAGCGCTCCATCAGGGCGACCAGGCGCGGGATCACCACCACGTCGTATTCGCCCCGCGAGATTGCCGTCGGCGAGGTCATGCCGCGGGCAATGAAGCCCGAGAGATGGTCGTGGTCGAAGGTGAGGCAGACGATGTGGCGCGGCATGGCGCGGGCTCCCGCAGAGGTTTCACGGAGCTTAGGCCGGATTGTCGTGCGCGCCCATCGTCCGATGCTATCCTGCGCTCTCATGCGCTTCGCCTTCCTGCTCGCGCCCTTGCTCGTCCTGTCCGCCCTGTCGGCGGAGGCGCAGACGTATCTTGCGCAGCAATGCGTGCTGTTCGGCGACGCGCAATATCGTCGGCTCGACGGCACGATCGAGAAGATCGCGGCACTGGAGTTCCCGCCGCCGACCATCGAGAAGATCGACATGAAGGTGGGGCCGCAGTCGGTCGCCTCGGCGCTCACGTTGCGCGGCAGGCTCACCTATCGCAATCGCGGCCCGCTCGAGACGCAGTTCGTCTGCCTGCTGGATGCGACCGACAAGCCGGTCTTCTTCTACGCGCTTCCGGTGCCGGCCACGCGGGCCGCGCCGACGCCGTTCGGGCGTGGACCGAGCACGGCGCCACCCCCGGCCGCCGTGACGGCACTGGCGCCGCCGCCGGTCCAGCGGCCACCCGAGGCGGCGCGGCAACCGCTGCCGGCCACGGCGATCCGCCTGCGTGGCCTGGTGCGCGACATCGGCGGCAAGCTGCAATTCTCGCCCTGTGACGGTGGGCCAATGGCGCTGGAGGACCGCACGCCGGGACAGGAGCTGGGCCGGGCCTTGCGCGAGCTGACGGCTGGCCAGGAAGGGCGACCGATGTTCGTCGAGTTCTATGGGGGCCGCGAGGCAGGGCCGGGGGGCGGCATTGGCGCTCTGGAAGTGCGGCGGGCGGCGGTCGAGACCGCCGGCTGCCGCGAGCGCTTCGACCAGCGCGAATGGATCGCCTCGGGCAGCGAGCCGTCGTGGCGGCTGGAGATTACCGGCCGGGACATGATGCTGAACCTGCTGGGCAG
Source organism: Rhodospirillaceae bacterium CCH5-H10 (assembly GCA_001557035.1). Classification (GTDB taxonomy): domain Bacteria; phylum Pseudomonadota; class Alphaproteobacteria; order Reyranellales; family Reyranellaceae; genus Reyranella. The sequence continues at coordinate 49,134 of LSKJ01000851.1, forward strand.
CGCGGCACCCCAGCGCAGTGCCCATGGTGGCCTGTCGCGGTCGGGCGGCGGCAGCGTCGTCTACACGGCGGTGGACGATCCGGGCTTCGTCGCCACCTTCGGGGAGCGACGCTGCATCGATCCCCTGTCTGGTTCGCTCTTCGCCTACACGGTGGAAGTGCGCAGCGAAGGCCGGTCCTACGCCGGCTGCGCCGCCCACAATCCCGCCATGCCCGCCCCTTAAGGAGGATGCCGATGGATGATGCCGAACGCCTGCGCGAGATGGTCCATGCGGCCCAGCGGATCGTGGCCTTCACCGGCGCGGGGATCTCGACCGAGTCGGGAATCCCGGACTTCCGCTCGCCCGGGGGAATCTGGACCCGCTACAAGCCGATCTACTTCGACGACTTCATGGCCTCCGACGAGATGCGCCGCGAGTCCTGGCGCCGCAAGTTTGCCACCGACGAAACCATGCTGAAGGCCGAGCCCAATGCCGGTCATCGCGCGCTGGCCAAGCTGGTCGAGCAGGGGCGGATGAGCGCCATCATCACCCAGAACGTCGACGGGCTGCACCAGCGCTCGGGCGTGCCGGACTCGAAGGTCATCGAACTGCACGGCAACACGACCTACGCCACCTGTCTGGATTGCGGTCACCGGCACGAACTCGCCCCGATCCGCCGCGCCTTTCTCGAGAAGGGGGACGTGCCGGTCTGCGTGAAGTGTGACGGGATCGTGAAGACGGCGACGATTTCCTTCGGTCAGGCGATGCCGGAAGTACCGATGCTGCGCGCCCAGGAGGAGACCCTGGCCTGCGATCTGTTCATCGTGCTGGGCAGCTCGCTGGTGGTCTATCCCGCGGCCGGCTTCCCTCAGATGGCACGGCGCAACGGCGCGAAGTTCGTGATCGTTAACCGCGAGCCCACGGACCAGGACGCCGACGCCGATCTGGTCATTCACAAGGAGATCGGGCCCACGTTGAGCCGGGCGATCGGCGTCAATTGAACGGAGAGCGTTGCGGCCCCGAGCGGGACACGATTTAATCGATCAAGAGCAAGGAGATTCCGATGCGGATCAATCGCAGGACTGCGCTGCTGGGAGGGCTGGGTGCCGCCGCCCTCGGCGCGATGCCTGCCGGGGCGCAGGACATCACCTTCTTTCGCATCGGTACTGGCGCCACGGCCGGGACCTATTTCCCGATCGGCGGCCTGATCGCCAACGCCATCTCGAATCCGCCGGGCTCCCGAGCCTGTGCCGATGGCGGATCCTGCGGCGTGCCGGGCCTCGTCGCCACCTCGGTCGCCTCGAATGGCTCGGTCGCCAACGCCAATGCCATTGCCGCCGGCACGATGCAGTCCGGCTTCGTTCAATCGGACGTGGCCTACTGGGCCTACACCGGCACCGGCATCTACGAGGGACGTCCCAAGGCGGACGGGCTGAGGGCGATCGCGAGCCTCTATCCGGAAAGCTTCCAGCTGGTCGCCCGCAAGGGCTCCGGCATCAAGTCGGTGATGGACCTGAAGGGCAAGCGCCTGTCGCTCGACGAGCCGGGGTCGGGGACCCTGGTCGATGCGCGGCTGATCCTGGCTGCCTACGGGCTCACCGAGAAGGACATGAAGGCGGAGTACCTGAAGACCCAGCAGGCGGCCGACAAGCTCAAGGACGGCACACTCGATGCCTTTTTCAGCGTGAGTGGATGGCCGAACGGTGCAATCTCGGAACTGGCCGTGACGACCGGCATCGACCTCGTTCCGATTGCCGGGCCGGAGGCGGACGGACTGGTGAAGAAATTCAGCTTCTTCGCGACGGACGCGATACCCGACGACGCCTACAAGAACACGCCCGGCGTGAAGACGGTGAGCGTGAACGCCCTCTGGGTGACGTCGATCAAGCAGTCCGAGGCTCTGATCTATGCCATCACGGCGGCGTTGTGGAACGCCAACACCCGCAAGCTTCTCGACTCGGGTCATGCCAAGGGCAAGGTCATCCGCCTCGAAGACGCGCTGAAGGGCATGGGTATTCCGCTGCACCCGGGGGCGGAGAAGTTCTACAAGGAAAAGGGCATCATCAAGTAAGGCCCGACCGGGGAGATCGAAATGCGTTTGAAGGGCAAGACCTGCGTCGTTACGGCCGCGGGGCAGGGGATCGGTGCGGCCACGGCCAGGAGCTTCGCACGCGAAGGCGCCAGGGTCTGGGCGACCGACGTCGATGCCGGGAAGCTCGAAGCGCTGAAGGGCGTGGAAGGGATGGTCACGCGCAAACTCGATGTGCTGGACAAGGCGGCGATCGGCCAACTTGCGGCGGAGACCGGGGCGGTCGACGTCCTGTTCAACTGTGCGGGCTTCGTCCACCACGGCACGGTGCTGGATGCGACCGACGAGCAGTGGCAGTTCGCCTTCGACCTCAACGTCCGCAGCATGTTCTGGACGATCCAGGCTTTCCTGCCGGGCATGGTGGCGAAGGGCTCCGGCTCGATCGTCAACATGTCGTCGGCGGCTTCCTCGGTGAAGGGCGCCGCGTTGCGCTTCATCTACGGTACGACCAAGGCCGCCGTCGTCGGTCTCACCAAGTCGGTGGCCGTCGACTATGTCTCGAAGGGTATCCGCTGCAATGCGATCTGCCCCGGCACCGTCCAGACGCCGTCGCTCGACGAGCGCATTTCGGCGCTGGGGGGCGGTGCCGATGCGAAGCAGTTCTTCCTGCAGCGGCAGCCGACCGGCCGGTTCGGCGCGGCCGAGGAGATCGCCGCCCTGGCGACCTATCTGGCCAGCGACGAATCGGCCTTCACGACCGGCACGGTGAACGTGATCGACGGCGGCTGGAGCGTCTGACCGTGGACATGGCGGCCATCGCCGCGCTGGCGCCGGTCATCCCGGTGCTCACG
>LSKJ01000852.1 GCA_001557035.1 Rhodospirillaceae bacterium CCH5-H10
GCCTGGCTCTCCTCGGATCGGCGCGTATGGGTGGGAAGAAGTGCCGCGATCCTGCGGAGCATGGACAGCTCAGCAGCCGGCGACCCAGCCCGTGCCCGAATGGCTGGCCCGAACTTGCGTATGAACAGTACGGTCGCGGCCTCGCAGGCGTCGTACGCGGACTTCCAGTCCCAAGCGCCGGCTGCGTCGGAGCCGCCGAAGGCGTGCTCCATGGCGGCGCGCAGGATGACCGCATCGATGCGGCTGCCACGCTCGAGGTGAGGGAGAAGAAGGTGTGCTGTCGCGGCAATGCCGGCGGACGGATCCGCAGGAACGCCGGCGAGCGAGCGCAGCGGCGCGGGCGCGGCCGCCGGGAGGGAGACATTCGACATGGAGAAGACCTCGGGAGAGCGGGAACTGTCCGAACCGGGAGGCGCTCTCTCTGGATCCCGCCGGCTCAAACCTGTCCCGGCCGTCCTCTTCCTCTCGCCTTGCGCTTCGAACGTGCGGCACGTCTCAATGGAATAAGCCCGGCACGGCGGCCGGGCTTATCTAACGACGGCCGGCAAGAACGCGGGACGGGCAAGGCCACGCCCGCGGTGTCGCGCTATTCGGCGGCGATGGCAGTGGGCTCGGCCTCGTCCGTCACGGCCGGCCCTTCGCCGTCGGCGAGGAAAGCGGGAAGCTCCTCGGCCGACTCTGCAGGTGTGTCCGATATGTTCGCGCTGTCTGCGAGCCGCAGCGGATCGGGCAGCCAGCCCGTGCCGTCGAGCAGCCGCTCGGCCTCCTTCGCCATCTCCGCCTTCTTGAGGTGGTCGATGAGCTGCGCTGCCTGGTCGCCCTTGGCCTCCCGCACCGCTTCGAGGATGCGGAGCTTGGTAACGCGGCCGAGATAGTTGTCGACGGTAGGCCGCCAGCCCGCTTCCACCATGTCGAGGCCGACGGCGCGGGCGAGCCGGTCGGCCTGAGCGATCCGCTGCTGCACGCTGTGCGCCGAGACGCCTGGCCCACCATACCGGTCGCCCTTCTCGTAGAGGGCGTTCACCCCGAACGACACGCAATGCGCCAGTAGCGCCCCGCGACGGCTGTCGTCGAGTGCGCCGAGCCAATCCCACAGCGCGTTGGCATCCTTTGGCAGCTCGGCCTTCCAGGCATCGTGACGGTCGGCGACCGCCCTAGCAGACGAACTTTCCTTCAGGTCGGTGGCCTGTACCGGAAAGAACACATGCCGCACCGAGGCCTCCAGGCACGCGCCGGGCGCGCTGTGCTGGAAGGTGTCGCGGCAGAGCTTGTGCAGCAGCGCCGTGAGGGCGACCTGCGGGTTGTTCGCCACTGCGTCGCGCAGCGCGAGGGTACGATGAGCCGTCAGCTCGCTCACGAGCCGCTCCGGCAGCGGCTTGATCGCATCGTCGTCGCCGTCGTCCTCCAGTTGTTCACCTCCGATGGTGATGACAGCACGCTGGCCAGGAGCGACAAGGGCCGTCTCATCCGCCTCGCCGATCTCGCCTCCTGCCGGATCTTCGCGGCCCGCCGGCGCCGGCTCATCTTCCGGCCGGACATAGCCGCGATCGGCCTCGAGGCGTCCGTCGACGTCGATGCTGACGAACACACCGGCACGTGTGATCTCGGCCGGCCCGTAGTGGACCGGCCGGCTGTTGAAGGCAGCAAGCGCTTCCTCGATCTCACCCAGCCGCACGTCGACCTCGTCCGGCAGTTCGTCGGCGTCTTCGTATTCACCCTCGAGCTTGGCCTGTTCGGCAGTCAGAGTGTCGAAGGTCGCCTGTTCGTCGGGCGTGAGCTCGACCTCCACGCCGTCGAGCCGCCGAAGGTGCTGCGCGTGGCCGTACCGGAAGTCGACGGCCACCTCGATCCACTTCCAGCCTTCGGCGGCAATCTTCTCGGCCTCCGCCGCCAGCTTCTCGGTCGACAGGCGATCGAGCAAGGCTACGTCCTGCAGCCAGCCGCCGCCGTCCTCCTCGAACAGGTCGCGCAGGACCATGCCACCTGCTGCCTCATAAACATCGAGCCCGACAAACCGTGCCCGGCGGTCCGACGCGCGCACGGTGCTCTCCGTGAGCTGGCGTCGGATCAGGTAAGGCTCCTTGTTGTAGGACTGCTGCAGGGCCTCCCAGACCTGCTCCTGCCGTGCATGGTCGGTGGTGACCGTGAAAGCCATGAGCTGCTCCAGCGTCATGCCGTCCTCGGCATAGATCCCCAGCAGCTCCTCGGAGACGGAGGCCAGGCGTAGCCGCTGCTTCACCACGGCAGGCGCGACAAAGAAGCGGGCGGCGATCTCCTCCTCGCCCGCTCCCTGGTCGCGCAGCGCCTTGAAGGCGCAGAACTGGTCGAGCGGATGCAGGGCGACGCGTTGGAGGTTCTCGGCCAGCGAATCCTCTTCGGCCGAAACGTCGACACCGGGGGCGCGTACGATGCAGGGGACCGGCGTCGTCTTCGACAGGCGCTTCTGCTTCACCAGACGCTCGAGGGCCCGATAGCGGCGCCCGCCGGCCGGAATCTCGAAGGTGCCGGTCTCGGCGCCTTCGGCGTCGAGCATCGGCCGGACGTTGAGGCTCTGCAGGAGCCCGCGCCGGGCGATGTCCTCGGCCAAGTCCTCGATCGAGACGCCCGCCTTCAGGCGCCGCACGTTGGACTGGCTGAGCACCAGCCTGTTGAAGGGGATGTCGCGCGAGGCACTGAGGATGATCTTCTGAACGGCCTTTGCCATGGGGGAAACTCCACGACGGACGGCCGAAAGACTCTCTCTCGACCTCCAATCCGTCATGGCGTTAAACCTCCCCCTCTTACACTCTCAGTGTTTGGTTAACCTCAGCGGCGTCCGATTAGGGAGATGTCACGGTTGTCTCACAACGACGCCATACGGTTGTGTCGTTGAACAATAGATTCGTCGATAAGACTGCTCGACGACGCGCCGATGAAAAACATCGAGAGCCGAATAATCGTCAGTTAGATAGGATACTTGAACCTGTTTCGGTCCTCTTTGTAGGCCGGCGAGGATATCCGCCGGTGCACGTCGTCCCAACATCGCGTGGTAGTCCAAAAACGCGTAACGGATGAAAGCGTGGGCGCTGAGATTGAAGTCAAACACCAGATGCGCCTCCTGCGGGATCGGCGAGGTCACTCCCCGGTCCGAAACGAGGCAGCGCTCGGTCTGGTAAACGTGAATGTGGACGTGGAGCGCATGGTCCCTCTGCACCAAGAGAGAGTTGAGTGCCTGCTCAAACAAATTGCTAACCCCGTCGGCCAGAGGTGTGAGCAGCATGAAGAGCAAACGCAACCAAATGCTGTACTGCTCATCTGATATACCCAGTTTCTTGCACAGAAACGCTTGCTGAGGGCGGCGACCGTTGAGGATCCGTTGATATGCTGCATGGATCGTTGGATTCGCTGGGGTGAGCTGCGCAAGCACCCCAAAGGTGTTGATCATCTTCACAACCGAGTAGGGGTTGCGAATAAAATTTACCATCTTTGCGATAAAAAGGCCGGACAACTCCTGGGCGACCTCGCTACTTTGCGCCTGATGCGCTCGTAACAGCGCCGCGGTCATCGTCATCAACTGCCTCTCATAGTGGCTGAAGGCATCTTCGAAGTTGGCGCGCGTCGCGCCATCCGTGTCTACGTCGAAAGAAAAGATATCAAACATCGAAAGTGCTGCCGAAATTGCTCTTCCTTTGTCACTCGAAAGGCGAGCGATGTGCTGGTCGCGGTCGACTATTTCAAATTCATAGATGCGTTGATTGCGTAGCTTCGCCTCGGGATTAATAGCGTTAAGACGCTGTTCGACTTGCGAGATGTAGTGCTGTCGCTTGGTCCTGCTGTCGGTCATCGCGCGCTCCCAAGATCGGCGCTACGCGTGCCACCTCGATCCCAGAAGGGCGGAGCTCCTTGGTCTGCAGACGATATTTCGCTCACGTGCCCTTCGGCGGGTTGTCGTTCAACTTCGCAGCCTCAGGCGGCAGCAAGATCTTCCTCCACACGATTTCAGGCAACGGCCCGGGGATAAGGGCAGCCTCGAAGTCGCGCAAATTCGAATGGCCCGGATGCGCTTCAACGGCCAGAGCGACCAACTCGCGGGCGCGGACTTCATTTCCGGCCTTGCGGTTAACCTCGGCGACGCAAAGCGAGAACGCCGCTTCCAACACACGGCCAATATTAGTCACTCCCGCTCGATGGCGCGTCCTGAAATACTCCAGATACAGCTCCTCAAACTGCTTGAGCGTCCAATCCACTTCGTGATCAGTCAAGATATGGGCAGCAAAGCTCTCGATTGATGGGCCGTCGAAGTCGGATTTGTATTTCTCGAACATCGCCGGCCATTGCGGCCGGCTGTAATCCGGCCCCGCCCACTGATGGAAGAGAAAATACAGCGTCAGCAGCGGCAATCGCTGCTTGGGCTTCTGCAGGCCCGGCATCACCTCCTCAACGAGCTCCAACACAGGACGAATGTCGGTGAGCTTGGCATTCGCAATGCGCAGCAGAACTGCGGAGGTGATCTGGCCGATCAGAGCCGAGAGTTTCAGAGGGCCGTGCTGGTAGGTAAAGCCGCCCGTGTTCGCGATCCAGTATTCGGGAGCTAAACGCATGGTCACGATATTGGGGAATGAGTGGCGATAGTCGAAGTCCTCGCGCTCCACAAATGGCCCTCGCCCTACGAATTGCATGATGACGTGGCGTGCCAATCGGGCAAGGCCCGCGACGCTCAGCACGGGCCGGGCCTCCTCCTCGATCATCTCGGGCATGCCGCCGACGGTCAGCTGGGTCGGAATTTCCTGGAGTGTATGGACATAGCGGGAGCGAATCGCGTAGGCCTGCTGGAGCGCAACGTTCAGATCGCCTCGACTGATGGGGCCCACTATCTGAGCCGCGTCTTCTCGGAAGAAGGTCGGAGCCACGTGCGAAAGTGCAAAATCGCGGAAACGTCGTGCTGCTGCGACGTGTTCGTTCGCCAACACCGCCTTCCGCACCTTGTCGCCGATCTCGGCAGGCGCGCCTTCGAGGGCTGCATCAATCTTGATGCGCTTGCGATGCTCATAGTCGGACCAGTCGGCAACATGCCCGTCAAACTCCTGAGCTAGCGATTCAATGGAGGTAACGAGCAAGGTATAGGAGAGGCTAATATTGTCCGCGATGCGATGCAGACCGGTGATGTACTGACGGATGGACCGAATGGCGGCTTCGAAGCGTTTGCGCTCCAACCCTATTAGCTGCGCTATAAATTGCGTCAGCGCAAGCCCGTCGCCCTCCTTAGACATGATCTGCTGATCGAAGGTGCGCTTAATAAACCGGCTTGGGACGGACTGCACCCCGAGGCTCGGGCGTTCGGTGGCCAGCAAGCGGCGTGTAAGATCGGGATCCGGGGTGCAAGTGATATCGAGCGCGAAAGCGGTGACGGCGGCAAAATCATTGAGAAGTGATGTACCGCCGGTAGAGATCATCACGCCGGGTCTGGCGCCGTCGGGGTGCTTCTCGATCTTCTCCAGCATCTCGCATGTTATTGCTGCGAGCCCTTCAAGTCCGGTGGTCGGAAGCAAGACACCGACGGGCGTCTCAATCCGCTCGGCCCTCAACATCCTGTAGTTGGTATAGAAGACCGCACGGTGCAGCGTTTCGTAACGCTCCCCTGGCTTATAGAATTTCTCGGTGATGATCTGGAGCATACGTCTATTAGATGAGTTCCACCAACGCCGATCAATGGCGGTCTATCCAGTGGGGGGGAAGAGCCTGACGGCTTCTAGGGATATCGTGGCGTTGCAATCCATACCGAAACATCGGCAATGACAGCCACCATCCTCCCAGAGCCGCCGTCGCTGCCGGTCTCCAAAAGTAGATCAGTCTGACTAGTCGGCCAGCTTTGACTGCTCGGCCGCAATTCGGTGATTTCTATCTTTCACGGTCATGCTGCCGCGCGATCTCTTTGTCGGTATTGTAGGTCTGGTCGTCGCCGTAACCTGCCCACACCCCATCGGCGAAAGATGGAGAACCTTCGATCCACCCTGCCGTCTGCCACATAATGTCGAACTGCTCCTGAAGAGCGGCGGCAAGCGCACCGTTCATGTCGGCGAGCTTGGCCATCGGCAAATGGACTTCAGCCTGTCGCAATCGTCTTCCGGCAGGTCGCGCACCAGACAACTCGACATCTTCGACGCCATCGAGAGATATCGAGACCAGCGCCGGCCCCGCCAAGCCGAGTTCATTGGCGATCGTCGCCATTCGCTCCAGGTTTCGAACGATGAGCGCCTCGAGCCGTCTGCCATCGACCAGTATCTGGGCGTCGTCATCAATGCGTCGGCCAATCGTGACTTGATACTCAAAATTTCCTGGCCGAACCAATCGCATCCGCCACGTTGTCTCCGGATTAGGCCTGTCGCCTCGCCGCTGGGGCACGGCGCAGCTCCACCACTGACGGCCGTCACTATCGGATTTTCCGTGCTCGAGCGGCGATGGTGGAAACTGCAACTGAAGTTCACTGACGCGGCGCGGGTCCAAACGGCGACCTTCAATGGCTTCGAAGGGTGCGAGACGAAGAGTCAAGCGTGGCGTGGTCACAATCTCCGGGAGCGCGCCGCGATGCATATCGAGGGCGAGTTCCTGCAAGGCGCCGACCGCCGCCTCCGTCTGCTTGCCGAGTTCGGCGGCGTGCGGTTGGTCGGCATGGATACGTGACGCCACGGGAATTCGATCGCGGGCGATCCGGTCGAAGGCGTCAATGGCCGCCGCGACCTCGGCCGCCTTTGCGTTCATCGTCCGTATCGCTTGCAGCGTACCTGGCTGGATTCCCTGCGCGACATCTTGGTCTGTCCTTGGCCAACCCATCTTGGGATTGCTGTCCATGGCATGGATACGTTCAAGGATAATACTACCGAAGTTCTCGACATGGTGCCGCAGATCGCCAAATGTCGCCTGCACTACGGGATCATGAAACTCGTAGGCGGCGCCCACCCAGGTCTCATTCATCTCGTGAATCGAGTCGAGTTGAGCCAATCGAAAAGGCGATCCGAAATCGTGCTGATGCAGAAACTGTCGCAACGCGAGGGGCAGTTGACGGTGCACGCGCTCAAGCAATTCCACGTCCCTCGGATGAGGCTCCTCCGGGGGCAGCGAACGCAATCCCTGCCGAGCAATCTTATCACTAAAGATCGCCTTCAGCGCTTGCGTCAGATGTCCTGTGAGCTCTTCTCTTGCTCTTGCTCGATCCTCGGGTCTGGCATCAGGCGGGCAAGCGTAGAGAATCGGCCGGCGTACATGGCGGAGATCGAAAGGAAGTTTGTGCTGCTCGGGATCGCCTAGCGCCGTGTTCATCACCGAAAGGACGCGGCGCGAGCCGAGAGACTTGAGCGCCCAGCCATGCTCGATGAGGACGTTTGGATTGGGGATGCCGTCGCCATTCTGCCTTAGGGCGACGTAGGTAAGGTCTGACAGAAATACCGCGGCGCGGTCGATTTTGCCGTAGATCGTCTCAGCGATTGGCGGCGAGCCGGGTACGCGAAGCGTGTCCTTGTCAATTGCCAGTTCCCGATCGGCGAGCTCGACCTCCGCGTCAGCCTGGAGTTTTCCGATCGCACGCTCCAGGCACACCTCAATCATCGATCGGCCCACGGCGTTGGGAGTGTCGCTCTGCCACGAGAAGAAGATGTGGTGAATCATCGTATAGTCACGAGGCGCGGAGAAAATGTCGCGCGTTCTCATGGCTGGCCACGCCGCCAGGGCTCATGTTGAACCCATCCACGTCCAACTCTTCTCGTCGCATACCTCCGCCAGCTTCTTTTCAAACAGGATGCTTAGAGAAAGCGCCGGGCTCAGATCTACGAGGAACTCGGCCGCTGCAAGTCTGAAGGTGATGGTGTATTCCCCGGTCTCCGACTCGTAGGGAGGCCACGCGCGATTGCTGTAGCGCGTATCCTCGCCGAATATCATCAAGACCGGCCTTTTTCCGATTCCATTGCGAACAAAGGCACGAACGGGCGAGAACTGCTCCTGAAGCGCTATCTCTGGTCCCTGAAAATAGGCGAAGCTGGAGAACGCGATCTTGGTGATTCCCCGAACGAATTTCGGATTCTGGCCGATAGGGGTCGAATAAGAGACACGGACAGTGTTCCGGTTGCGTACAAGACTAGCTTTGACATTTCTCCGGGATCTTCCAAACGCACCTAACGCACTTCCGTCATGCGCGACATTTGTTACGGGGTCCATGTTGATGGAAATCTCAGGGCCGCACCGTCCCCGTGTAGCTACAAGATTGCCACGTCCTTTCACGACGGGCGGGCGACCGCCCTTACGTGGCACGTTTGCGAGAAAGGCCGCCATGTCGAAATCGTCGATAACCGCCTGATCTAGATGGGCTTGGCCGTTGTTGCAGCTTCTGCACACAGTGCCTCCAGTCAGCGTAAATCCCTCCGGGCAGCCAAGTGCTTCCGGTATGACATGTTCCACGGACGACTGCCCATTTTCCTTCAAGCACCAGATGCAAGTTGGCATCGTTTCCATTCCATCGAACACCGATGCAGCCATTGTACGCCAGCATCAGCGGTTTGCCTCGAAGCAACCGTTCGTTCGCGGGCCTTAGGGTGTCGACTGCTGAGACGGCAATACCAAGCCGTTCAGCGTCAACCTCATCCCCAAGCGAGGCGGGTATTGAATTTGGCATAGGCAGGAGGAGCCTCGCCGTCTCCACGCAACTCGTGAAGTCTCCTGACACCCTCCGCGATCGTTTTCACACCAGTTTCGAACAGGTGAGGCATGATATCGACGAGCTTGGGCAACTCAAAAATATACCGCTTGGAAAGATGATGTAGCGCGAGTTCGCGAGCTGGCCCGCTCGCCCAAACGACTGTTCCAGCGGATTTGGTGAAGTGGAATTCGGCTGTAATCCCGTTGATCCAGAGCCATGGATTTAGCCGTTCGACAGCTCCCTCAGTGATCCGCCACATCGGCAGATAATCGCGAGCGAAGACCACCTCAGAACCGTCTTGCAGCGTCCAGTAACCATAGGGCAGCCATAACCGTGAAGGCACAAAATCCTTAAGCAACTTTCGAGGTGTCGCCACTTCGAAGTCGGCGCGCTCGCCCATACCGGTGTCAAACAGCAGATAGGTTGGTCGGCCGGCTTGGCGAAGATAGGCGGGGGTGTTTGAACCGTACGCCTTGTCCTTGACCACTGTTCCCGGTTTACCTCGACCTGGAGGACCGAACACGCGTTGACGCCAGATTGCAGCGCGAAGGCTCAACTGCTCATCTATCGACCATGGTCGGTCTCGCAGCAGTCGAGATTTGGACAACACATATTGGACGTCGGGGTCGGGCAAGCCCAAAGCACCGGCGAGCGCCAAGACAATTCGGAAAGCGTCGTCCGCACTGGCCTCGTGGGGCACAGCTGACGCATCTGAATGGGTACAGTTCGAAAGCTCATGCCAATCGCGGTAGCCGAGCCCACGCGCGAGCGCTTCATGGACAGCCGAAAGCTTCAGACCAGACGACAAACGGGTAAGTCTTTTGGCGACCTGCTTTGGCCGCGTTAGATCGGGAAATTCAATCCGCATAAAACCACTCCGGCGGCGCTTACAAGAAGGCGTGTCCACTAAGCCCGCGCACCTGGAAGAGGTTCAAACGGGAGTATCTTGAGATTTCCTGCCCGAGAGCTTTGCCATTGTGGACGGCATGGCCGGATCAGCCAAAAAGCAGGCTACTCAACTCGACCAAGAATGCAATATGGATAAGTGGTTGCTGACCGGAAGCCGTAGTGGCGTAGGCAGAGTCAAACGTCTCAGTGTTTCTGGGACAGACACGATGCCGAAGTTAAGCGCCCTCCACCCGGATGTCCTCTTCATCCAACTTGAGATCGGCCAGCCTTCCCCAGATTTGCAGGATCGGCGCAAAAGCGATGATCCTGGCTTCTGTTTCCCGCTCGGTAGATCCCAATTCCTTAACCTTGTGCTTCTTCACCTTCTTGCGAATCACATTGGCCTGCAGAGAGAGTTGGAATCCGTCGGCCGTGGCGACCCAGAGAATCAGAGCCTCCCCCCGGTTGGCCGCGTCCGCGGCGAATTGCGATGAAGGTAGTTCCGAAAGATCTGCCGTCCAGGCTTCTGAGATGAACACAACGCCGTCAGCGGCCGTCGCGCGAACGCGCTCGGCGACTTCCCGCATGATCAAGTATTTCTCACGCCGGTTCCGTGGCCGAGGAGATATCATCTCAATCGGCACCAAGCCCCTGAAGAGAAAGACACGAGGTAGGTGGTACCCGTCGTGCCGCATCAGCCAGCGCGCCTGCTCGAAGAGGACCTCCGCCATCTCAGAAAGGGTCTTCGCGTCGTTGAGCTTTGCCCAACCATCGGCTTTGCCATAGCGCTTGAGCGCCTTCTTGTTCAGCCGCGAGTGATCAGGCGTCGGGATTGCCACTCCCTGTAATCTCTTGCCGTCCTTGACGGTGATGTAGATTGACCGATGTGCTGGGGGACGCTCCATGGACTTCAGTCTGCCATCGGGCAGTAGGTTGGCGATCAGGTGTTCGCCCAAATCTGCTCGCTGCTGCGGGATCGGCCAGCCAAGATGGTCGTGAAGGGCCACGACCAAGAGAGCGATTTGACCGTAGACATAAGCAAGAGCGTCCAGAATCTCGTGTTCTGGGAGCTCTGCATCCACCCATCGTCGTTCGATGGCGAGAATGCCCGTGTTGATGACGTGTTCGTCGAGAAACTTCGCCGGGATCGACAATCGAATTTGTTCAGGCGTTGCGTTGATCGCGGGAAGCCATAGGGTCGACGGGTTGTGCGCATAGGCTGCCACAAGCTCAGCTCGGACTTGGCTCCGCGTCTCAAGATCGCCCTGCTTCTCGATCTTGTTTCTGGCATTCACAGCCCACCGCATCACGGGGTCCGATGCGAAGCGGTCAGTGTAAGTCCCGTACCATTCGTCAAAGCCCGGGATTGCTGATTTGTGGCTCTGAAGGATGAAGGTGACCGTACGCGCCGTCGTGATGCAATTCTGAAGGGCCACTCGGAATGCCGGTGGGTCGAAGTAATCCACCTCGGCCTGATGCCAAAGCCTGTTGACTTGTTTCAGCCGTCCTAAGACGGCCGTCATGGCCACGACGAGTGGGTGTCGCGCTTCTTTGTTCACCGCACCTCCTCAGTCTCGCGGTCGACTACCAAATCGAGGGCCTTCAACGCTTTCCAGCCATGCCAATCCTACTGCGCCATTCAAAAAGACCGAGTACCCAACCGAGCATGTCAGCGCCGGCACCCGCCACTCACGTTCGGGAAGATAGGGTCCTGGCATTTGTGGGCGCCGACGAAGACGGCCTTGAGAGCCATTCGATCCTAACCGGTCAGAGCAAGAAGACGTTCGATAAGGTCACTGGCCTCGCGCTGCCGCAGCAGCCGCGCTTCGCGCAGATCAGGCTCATCGCCCTGCCCCTTCTCGAACTGCGCTACAGCAACGGGGCCGTCCTTTCGAAACCCTTCGACCTTTTCCTCCTGCGCGAATCGTCGACGGAGAATCGAGAGTGATTCGCGCACTACATCGCCATGCTTCCCGGCCAGCGCGTCTCTGAATGCCGCCCCTGCTGCGTCCAAGCCCTCAGGTGCATGCTCGATGCAGTAGACCAGGTCATGCGCGTCCTTGCGCTCGAATCGCTGGTCGAACGCAAACGCCTTCAAACAGGTGAAGCTCACGAGATTGGCGTGCTTTACCGTTTCGGTCGTGATACCGCCACCGCCCAGCAGCTCAGCCTGAATTTCGGTCACTTGGTGTAGATCGAAGACGATCGACGAGTGAGGAATGTTCAAGGCGGAAATCCTGCCCTCGGTCGGCAATGGCTGGACCTTGCCGCCGGCGATTTCAGGCGCATCGGCCAGGAACTCGAGCACCATCAAGGCACCATGCTCTGTGCGGGTCTGCCAACGCCAGGAGAGCTTCTGTCCTTTCTCGTTGGTCGCGCGCTCGAACCCGAGCTTGTGCAGGTTGTCCTCGAGGGTGTGGTAGGCCTCCGTGTCAGCGAGGATTTGAAGGTCGATCACGATGTCCACGTCTTGCGTTCCGGCATGCGCGGGCACATCAGGCGGCCGCGCCTTGACGAGGTATCTTGGTGTAAGTCCCCCGATGAGAAAGACGGAGTCCTTCCACGGTCCCAGCCCACGGAGGAGAGTCACCAGCACGCGTTCGCAATCGAGGGTGTGTTCATCCGTATAGCCGTCGAAGGTCACCGGCTTGGCCATCAGAACCCAATCCTCTCCCGACGTAGGTGCTCCGCCATTTCTTTCGCACGGCCTTCGCTGTGCACGAGGTCGAGATAGACCTGGACCGGATTCGCCAACCACGCCTTGCCGACCTTTTCCCGGAACAACAATTCGCCTGAAGACTTGGCCTCGATAACTGTCAGGTTGGCACCGTCATTGGCAACGCGGGCGTCCAGAGCGCCGAGTGCCTCGTCTACAGCACGTCCAGGCATGAGGCGACAGCGCACTTGCGGCACGCTCGACAGGAATGGTGTGTACCGCTGCGCGGCCGCCTCGTGGGTGATGGCGTACTCCACCGAACGGTCGCCTAGCGCCTCAGCGACCCTGTCGAGAAGAGTGTTGGCGCGCGCAGCAGGGACATAGAACCGTCGCAACTCGGGAGGTCGCGTGGTGCCGAGTTGCTTTGCCCAGGCGTCCAGAAGCGCTGCCGGCTCTCGCAAATGGCGCTCCTTGGACGGGCCCTGCCCGCGCGACTCAAGCCAATCGAAACGTTCGAGCTCTGTCAAAACCTGCGATGCTGTCGCCGGCGATACTTGCGCTCGTTCAGCAAGCGCCTTTCCCCCGACCCAGGCCTCGGGCCGATTCAAGAGCGCATGCAGCACCTGGGCCCGGCGGCCTGAAAACAGGGATCGCAAGGCTTTGGAAAGTGGCTTGGGCGGGGGCTTATCGACGTAGAGGTACACGCCCTTAGCCGGCAGGAAGAGGCTGCCTCCGCTGTCGTAGTAGCCGACCCGCTCGTCTTGAAGCAGCTCCTTGGCGCCCGGCGAGATGGACTCCGCAATCAACAGGCATAGCGGCCCCGCGCTCATCGTGCTTTCCGGCCAGCGGCGCCCGAATTCCCGAAGCTGCCAAAGGGCTTGGCGGACGTCGCGAGGATAGAGCGACTTCTTGGCTTCGATCAGAAGCGTCAGTGGCATACCAGCGACCTGAAGATCGACACGGGCATCATAGCCACGGTCGGGCCCGTTGGGAGGAGTAAGGTCAATCTCGGCCGTCACGTCGGGAAGCGCCCGGAGTGTCTCCAAAAACTTCTCGATCAGTTGACGTTCACTGGGACTGGCGGAAAGCATGTGCACCGGCAAATTTTCTGCGCAGTAAATATCAACATTTTATTGAATATTCAATGGAATAGTGATATTTACTGTGCAGTGAAAATTCTATGTCTGGGCGTCACCCCGGAGGTCTCGACGACAATGGTGCAGTTCAACAACTGGTGTGACGCCACTGATAGCCAGGTAGGAACGCACCCCCTCCGCGTTCTTTACGGCGACCCTGTGCGATTGGACGTGGGCGTGGCTGCGACCGCGGCGGTCGTACCAAATCACTACACCGCCGAAAACCGCGTCGCCGGGATCCTTCGGCGGCTCGGTAAGGACGAGGCCGCCACCTTCCTTGAAGGCAAACTGCCGACGAGCAAATCCATCCGCTCGGGAGACCTCGGTGAAATCCTGGCTGCCGAATGGATCGTCACGCAGGCCAACTATGAGGTGCCGATCAAGAGGTTGCGCTGGAAGGACCATCGTAACATGGCTATGCGCGGCGATGACGTGATCGGCATCCGGCAGAACCCGCAGGATAACGGTCTACTGTTCCTCAAGACTGAGGCCAAGAGTCGCGCGTCCCTGAGCGCCGGCGTTGTGGCCGAAGCGCGGGCCAGCCTCGACAAGGATGGTGGCCTCCCCTCGGCCCATGCTCTGTCATTTATCGCCGACCGATTGGCCGAGCTTGGCAACAACGCGCTGTCAGATGCGATCCTTGATGCCCAGCTCAAGCACGGCATTCAGCCCCAGAACGTGCACCACCTTCTCTTCACCTTCTCCGGAAACAACCCCGAAGCGCACCTCACCGGGTCGCTGCAGACCTATGCAGGAGGCATCGCGCAATGGAGTGTGGGCCTGCGAATCGAGGGCCATGCCGCCTTCGTGGCAGCAGTCTTCGACTTGGTGATCGCCAATGCCCACCATTGAGAGCATCCAGGCCGACATCGACGACGCGGTTACCCCGGGATTCCGGGCCCGGCTGATCGCGCGCGGCCAGGCTCGGGCGATGATCTGGCGAGAGGGGGTGCTCCCCCCAGGTGCCCCTGCCTTTTCACCCCAACTCAGCTACGACCTCCACTCCTACGGCTATTCACTCCTTGAGCTTGGTCTGCGCCTCCGCGAGCTGGGCGGCGATCCGGGCCGTGCGCGGATCGCCTTCGAACAAGCGGCGACCGCATTGGAAGCGGTTATGGCCAAGGGCGCGCGCGGCGAAATCGACCGCGACTTTCATTTCGTGATGGCTGCCGCAGCCTATCATCTTGCCCATCTCTCGGCCCGGGCCTATTCGCTGCTGGCGATCGTTCAGGCAGAAGACAATTTCTCCCCGATCGAGCGTGTGCTCGCCCAGCTCATGCTTCGAGATCTGGATGCACTACAGACGACCGTTTTCGACTTTCGAGTGCAAGGCAGCGGCAGCGACGCCACGATCGCCGCCGCCTTCCAGGCGCAGTGGGATCAGGCCGAGGCAGCAGGCGAAACGACGGACGGCGCATCGTCCTTCCTGTTCGACGGCGTCGACCTCGCGCTCATAGACAGATTCTTTGGCGCTCTTGCGATGTTCCTGCTCGCCATCGAGCGAGGTGACCGTCCGCTCATGGAGCAAGCCCTCGAACGGCTTCGCGAAGGCTTGAGTATCTGCGCAGAAATCAACCTACTGCCGCAATGGTGGGCGCATCGCGTCGCTCTTCATTTGTTATCCGATCTTTGGGATTCGACGTTCCACGAACGCTTGCCATTGCTCCCCACCAGTGGGGATTCGGCCGACTGGCCATCGTTGCGCGAACTATTCATCGCCTCATTGATCCGCCGGCCCAAGGCCGAGATCGACCTCTGGCCCTCACAGATAGCCGCCGCCGCCCGCGCCGTTGACCAGGCCGACGATCTCGTTGTCTCGCTACCGACCAGCGCTGGCAAGACCCGCATTGCCGAGCTGTGCATCCTCCGATGCCTTGCAGCGGGCCGCCGGGTCATCTTCGTGACACCGTTGCGGGCGCTTTCGGCCCAGACGGAATCAACTCTGCAACGCTCCTTCGGTCCGCTCGGGAAGACCATCTCTGCGCTCTACGGGAGCATCGGCGTAAGCGGCTTCGACGAAGATGCGATCCGCCAGCGGCATATCGTGGTGGCCACGCCCGAGAAGTTGGATTTCGCGCTCAGGAACGATCCAAGCCTTCTCGACGACGTCGGCCTGCTCGTATTCGACGAGGGGCACATGATCGGACTCAGCGAGCGCGAAGTCCGCTACGAGGTCCAGATCCAACGGCTCCTCCGACGTACCGACGCCGCCCAACGCAGAATCGTTTGCCTCTCTGCCATCCTGCCTGATGGCGACCAGCTCGATGACTTCGCCGCTTGGCTCCGCCGTGACCAGCCCGGCGGCTTGGTGAAGAACGACTGGCGTCCGACGCGGCTGCGCTATGGCGAGGTGGTCTGGAACGGCCAACATGCCCGGCTGAACCTGCGTGTCGGCGAGGAACGCCCGTTCGTTCCCCGCTTCCTCACCGGCTTCGTACCGTCGGTCGGGCGCCGTAAGAAGCAATTTCCTTGCGATCTCGGCGAGCTCTGCCTTGCTACCGCATGGCGTCTCGTGAACGACGGACAGTCCGTCCTCGTCTTCTGCCCGGTACGCGCCCATGTCGAGCCGTTCGCCGCTCGTATTCTCGACCTTCACAAACGTGGCGCACTACCACCACTGCTTAAGATCGACGAAGCGATCCTGGACACTGCGCTAACGCTCGGCGGAGAATGGCTCGGCACCGATCATCCCATCCTTGAGTGCCTGAAACTCGGCGTCGCGATCCACCACGGTGCACTGCCGACGGCGTTCCGGAAAGAGGTCGAACGGCTATTGCGCGATGGCATCCTGAAGGTAACGATTTCATCGCCGACGCTGGCGCAAGGCCTCAATCTCTCGGCAACGACAGTCATCATCCATTCTCTCTTCCGCAATCGCGAACGGATCGAGACCTCGGAGTTCAGGAATGTCGTCGGTCGCGCCGGCCGCGCCTACGTCGATGTCGAGGGCCTGGTGCTCTATCCAATCTTCGACGATCAGGCGAAACGCACCCGTCAATGGGAAGAGTTGATTGACGATCTGAAGTCTCGCGAGATGGAGAGCGGTCTGGTGCGGCTGCTCATCACGCTGCTGCAGCGTATGGGCGGCAAGGTCGGAGGCACTCTTGATCAGCTTGTCGACTATGTCGTCAACAACGCCGAGGCATGGTCCTTCCCCGAGGTCGCTGGAGAAAAACCCGAAGCCCGCGAACTCGCTTTATCGGCCTGGGACACCTACCTCGCGACGCTCGATACGGCGATCCTCAGCCTCATTGGTGAGAATGAAATCGCGGATGCCGACATTCCGGCGGCTCTCGACGAGATCCTACAATCGTCGCTTTGGGAACGACGCCTCAACCGCCGTAGCGACGAAGTCAAATCGGCACTCAGAGCCGGCTTGCTATCGCGTTCCCGTCAGATCTGGGCGCAATCTACGGCGATCAAGCGCCGGGGGTATTTCTTGGCCGGTATCGGCCTGAAAGCCGGCCACGCGCTCGACGCCATGGCGACCGAGGCCAACCCCCTTCTCATCGGCGCCAATGCTGCTCTTCTGGCCGGGAATGCGGACCAAGCCGTCGCCAAGATCACGGCGATCGCCGAGCGTGTCTTCACCATCAGCCCCTTCAAACCGGACAGGCTCCCAGCCAATTGGCACGACATTCTCCGCTGCTGGCTGCTCGGCCAACCTCTGGCACCCGTCGCGGCCGGCCAGGAAGCCGACACACTCCAGTTCGTCGAGGGAGGTCTCGTTTACCGTCTCCCTTGGGCCATGGAAGCGATACGCGTCCGCGGCCTTGCCAACGGTGATAGGATTGGCGACATGGGCCTGGACGACTTCGAGTTGGGCCTCGCTGTATCCGCCGTTGAGACCGGTACGACCCAACGTCCCGCCTCGATTCTCATCCAGGCCGGCTTTTCATCTCGGCTTGCCGCGATCAAGGCGGTGAACGATGCCCACGCGACCTTCTCGAATGGGCTAGAACTTCAGCAATGGCTCGTGTCGGATGCGGTGAGGGCGCTTAGTGCGCAGCCCGATTGGCCAACGCCCGAAACAACGGACATGTGGGGTGCCTTCATCGCGAGTTTCGTTCCTCAAGCGTCGACCATCTGGAAAGACCACCGCTATTGGGCAAATGCGGCATGGAATATTACGGCACCTCCTACGGGGACACCCCTCCGACTGCACCACGTTCAGGGCCGCCCGATCATCCTCTCCGCCGACGGCTCCGTCCTGGGTGAAGCTAATGCACCACTCAATCCTTCACGACACGGGCTATTGCGTGCTGCCGTCAGTGCCGATCCAGGCAAGATAGATCTCAGCTACCTCGGCCCGGATGACCTCTGGCTCGTTTAGCAGCAGGATGAGACTCTCCTATTCGCGGCGAATCGGCACGGAGGGTCAATGTACCTCTGGAAGTGCATCTTTCGCGAAGTGCGGCGCCTCTTCAATCGTCTTTATGGCGCGTACCGCCGAATTCCCGTGATCGGGATGGATCGACCAAGCCCGGAGGAGTGGGATATCGCTCGCGTTTCCGAAGCGACCCAAGTTCATTAGCGCCTTTTCGATCATGTCGTCGACGCGGAAGAACTCGAAATACCCTGTTTGACGTGTGGGGTGTTCGAGCGCTGCCCGGTAGATCGCAGCAATTTCATCCGGAAATTCCCGGTCGAATGAAGTAACGATCGGCTCCGATCCCGGAAGGCGTTTAGCGCTTTCAGCGAGCATAAGGTGGGAGCGGAAGAACTCCCCAACTACTGCTGCCGCTACGCCGGTTTCATGCTGCAATAGCATCTCAAGTGGGCGGGCGCAGTTACGCCTCCGTTCCACCCGCGGAAGATCGTCTCGGTTCAGCCAATAGACAATCGCGCCACAGGCAAGGAGTGCATGATCGGCCGAGCAAGCGGCTTCTGCAGAGTGCTCTGGAAGCGGACAGCGCAAGCGCGCCAGTGCCGCATACGCTATTTCGAAGCTCTCAATGGCGTCGCCTACGATGACTTCCTTCTTCGGGGGCAGCGCCGTCCAGCGCGCGACAATGGGTCCTACCGAGGGGTCCGCGTTCGACGCCACTTCCGCGATCAGGAGAGGCGTGAACATCGAGTCGGCTTCGGCGACTTGCGCGGCCATGAGGAGCAGCGATTTGCGGTCGTCGCTCGACAACTCACTCCACGCCTGACAGTACGCACCATCATACGGATGGTCGAATTGTGCACTCCACAATCCGTCCGCCACACGCCACATCAAAGGACTATCGCGTTCCGCCAACGCCGCATCGATTTGAACCTTGACGCTGGCGACATGATCCGCCTCGTCATCATCTAGCGCGCCCAAGTACTTCAGCGCGTCTATCATACCCGTCGAATCGAACCCACCATTGGTGGGCATCAAGTCTTCGATGGCGGCAATCAAAGCGCGACGCTCATCATCGCTGAGCGCATGCGCACTCATGCCTGCCGCATGCATCAGCCCTAGCCGCAAACGCTGTGCCGCTCTTGGCCATAGGCGCTTAAGAATGCTTGGCAATACGGAGCCAATCGACGGAGCGTCGTCGCGGTCGGAATACTTGTCCAGCTCGACCAGCAAACCGACTTGGCCGGGACTCAGGGTTTCAAGATGCAAGCGCCCTAGCAGGTTTGCACTCTCTGCAACCTTCGGCCCATCATAGAGGTGACCGTTATGAAGAGGGCTGCTGATCTGACAGAGACCGATCTCGCGCCCTCCTATACCTGCGTAGCTCGCAACATAGAGGCCGCTGCGCAGTGCTACCTTCCTTTCTCTCGCTTCATCCAGCAATCTTTGGTGTTCTTCGTCTAGCCGTACATCCATTTTGCCAATCAGACCCAGCACGTCATCAAGACGCCGCCCCGCCACCAGTTCGTGTGGGATCGCCGCAAGCACTGCCTGATCTTGCGTTGTCCAGTTCTGAAGAGTCTCCGGCTTTGCCCGGACGCTCCAGCGGAACTCTTCCGACAGCTCAAACCGCACTGTTTCGACCTCTTGACCGATCCGGGCGAGCAGATCGTCGCAGCGCATATTTGCCCATAGCTGCGCGTCACGTCCGCACTGACCAGCAAGGCACTCTCGAATGACCAGCGCATCCGATAGGTTGGAGAGCACCCGGCGTCGAAAGCTATCGTCGTCGATCGC
Organism: Rhodospirillaceae bacterium CCH5-H10; assembly: GCA_001557035.1. Lineage (GTDB taxonomy): Bacteria > Pseudomonadota > Alphaproteobacteria > Reyranellales > Reyranellaceae > Reyranella. The sequence continues at coordinate 19,470 of LSKJ01000852.1, forward strand.
TCCCAGCACAAACGGCTTCATCTCGAGATGCTGCGGCAAGCGCAATGCGGCGACCACTGCGTCGGAATCGTCGCCCGCGCGCCGGATGATGGCTTCGGCGGCAAACACGTTCAGAAACATCTCGTGGCTGAAACTCACCCGGTCGCCGCGGGTTACCAGGATGTTTGCGACCTGAAGTGCTTGTAACAGGACGCCTGATACGCCTTCGCGATCCGACAACCGGTCAAGCTCCCGAACCGACAGGCCGAAGCTTATGCGCTCGGTCATCATCCTGGCGATCCGCGACAAGGCCCGGATGCCGTCGGAGGCGGCTGCGCCGAGTCGCTCGCGCACATACGCATCGAAAAGGCCGTACTTGCTGGTCCCGGCTGGCAGGTGTTGGCCGAGTTGCCCGATCATGCGAGCTTCGAGGCCGCTCCCGACGCTGTCGAGCAACAGTGAGAACGCATCGACGGACCTACCACCAGCGGCCTGTCGAGCAATCGCCTGCTTGATTCCCATATTCGGCGCTTGCACGGCATAGGTACGCGCGGAAAGAAGATCTTCGCGTTCAAGCGTGATCCTGCTCGACATCACAACGTTCGCGCCATACCGCCATAGCGCCGCTGTGATACTTCGCGTGAGGCGCTGCCGCTCTGCTGGAGTACATTCATTGTATCCGTCGACCACGAGCACGAGGTTGCGATCCAGTAGTCGAGCAGCGGATATCACCGCTGCCACCGACGGCGCGTCGAGCAACGCTACCTCGCGGTTGGCTACGTTGCGCAAGTTTCCTTCAAAATCTTTCGCCGGGATGACTATCGGCACACGCCCATGGCTCAGCTCAGCGAGGGCAATCGCATAGGATAGAACGCTTTTGCCGCAGCCCGACTGCCCAGTCAGCAGGACATTGCCGCCGCGCGCCGCTTGTTCCAGTATAACGTCTGACGAAAGCGCTTCGCCTTCACACACGCACGTCAGCGGGACCATAGTCGAGGCAGCCGGACCATAGGTGCGCGCAAAGGCCTCCCCGTAAGCCGTGAGCATCCGTTCGGCATCAAGCAGCTCGCGGCTCAAGGCTGCATCGATTGAAGGCACCGCAATCAGGCGATGATGGGTCGAGAAGGCACGCCACTGCTCCAAGGACCAGCCGCGGCGCTTCGCGGACGCAATCCGTTCCGGCAAGTCATCAAGACCACCAACCGAAACCTTGAAATCGCCCGACGGGATTGCTGAAGCCGCCGGAATCGCCGGAACAAATATCACTGCAGCGTCGGGATACGGAGCATCTGCTCTGGCAAACGCGACCATTGCATCACGAAGCGCCAGCTTTTCATTCAGAGCCTGAGCGTAGACGTTGGGAATCTCTTTCCACCGACCAGACCTGAGTCGGACCTGCCAGTCGCCGTTCTCGCTTCCGCGCACGGCCGACGACAGCGCTTTGGATTCGACGACGAGGGCGCCTTGATCGAGGCCGATCACGAGATCAATCTGCCGACCTCCGAGATTCACGTTGGCCAGAACAACCGCCGAGATACCCTGCGCTGAAAGGAACGCAACGGCGCGCACGAGGGTGGCTCGCTCGGATTCGTGCTCTATGGGCGCACCAATAAATATGTCGATGGAGGCCAATCGGGACTCCGGAATACAGTGGGGCCTTGTGACTTGAACCGATTATGCACGAAAGGCCGGTGTTACACCCACCACCGATTGCAGTTTGTGCGTCGCCCTTTCTCGCCGGATGATCGCAATGATCGTGGCGATTACGGACCAACGCGGGATGAGGTGAGTTTCCCTGGCGATCTTTCGAGTGTCGCCACGACACCGCTTGGCCGCTCCTTCGGAGGTACCATCGGCGTGACCGACTAGAAGTCGGCTACTGAGCAAGCAACGAATGGCAGAAGCGGTTTGGACATGCTTCGACCGAGACGCGTCAAGGCCGAGGAGATTACCCCCAATTTGGCGTGGCGCAATGAGAGAGCGCATGTGCACCGTGAGAAACGCTAAGCCTGCTGCTCGAAGTGGCGCTTCCCGACACGTTGCGAAGCTGGTGGCCTTGAACGCCATGCTTGAATGAAAGATACTGAGCTCGGCACCGATAGCCTGATTCGCCGGCGTCACAAACCGGATCATGCCGCGAGACGTTCGACCGGAGTCTCTTCTCCAGCCGCCTCTCGCAGGAAGCGCAAAAGCGCCGCTTTCCGGGAATGTCGGTCAAGCGCATAGACAGTCTTCTTGAACTCCTTGCCGTCGAGAAGCCCCTGGATGTAGCCCGAGATCGTATCCGCGGCCATGATGAGCGCCGTGTCGAGCGTGTGGATGTACTTGCTCGTCACTGAGCCCTTGGAATGGCCGACGAGCTCGGCGATCGTGACTTCGGTGAAGCCGAGGTCGTTCGCAATGCTGGCGAAGCTGTGGCGCAGAACGTGCGGCGTCACATCGGCGAGCGCAGAATCCCTGAAAATCTGCTCCCAATGGTTCGGGAAGCTGCCGAAGGCGTTGTCCTCGCCCTGGCCGGGGAAAACATAGGCGTTCGTCTGACCCTTGCGCCGTTCCTCAAAATACTCGACGACGGGGAGCCCAATGGGTCGGATCGAGGCACCCTCCTTGCTATCAGCCAGCCGTAGACAACTATCCTCCGTATCGGCTTCGGTCCACATCAGCCTGATCATTTCCGTGCGGCGGCAGCCGGTGAGGGCGATCTGGCGAATAATGTCGACCGTCATGGCATACTTCTCATTCTCGGCGGCCTTTCGTAGCATCTCGCCCAGAGTGCGATATTCTGCTTCAGTGAGGCGACGGTTCCGCACGTTGTCTTTCGGCCTGCGAAGGCCGTGCGCAGGATTACGATCGATAATCCCGGCCTCGACCGCATAGGTGAGAATGCCGCCCAGCAGCCCGACCGTGCGGGTCGCAGTGCCCGCGCCACCGCGCACGATGGCTTTGCCGCGCAGCTTCTTTGTCTTGACGGACACGCGCGTCTTGCCGGCCATGATGTCCTTCAAGACCTTGTTGATGTCTGCGTTGGCGAGATCTTTGACCCGCCGCGTACCAATCAACGGGATAATATGTCGATCGATGCGGCCTGTGTCGGTACTGATCGTTGTAGTCTTCTTCGGGCGGCCACCCTTGCCAAGGATGAGGCCGGCATTCAGATCGGCGACGTAGAGGGCGCAAAGCTCCTTGACGGTGATTGCCTTGTGGTCGAGCTGGCGCTCTTCCGAGGGATTGTCGCCGCGCGCAACACGCCCAAGTTGAACCTTCGCTTCCTGCCGGGCCGTCTCCGGCGTCCACACGCCATGCAGGCCGATGGTGTAGCGCCGGGTCCGCCCGGCGGCCCGGTATTGGATAAGGTAGCTACGCTTTCCAGAAGCAAACACGCGCAGCCCAAAGCCGGGCAGCTCATCGTCCCAGATGAAGTAGTCTTTGTTGCCGGCCTCGGCTTGATCGACGGTACGCTTATTCAGTTTCGCCATGTGACGTACTCCGGCGGCTGTGCCGCTTTCCGTTGGTCGGCTTCCGCGGAAGCACCGCGGAAGCAACCAGGCGGAAATTCGAGGTCGTCCCAGGATACCGGCTTCGGTGTGTGTGCCCAGAAAAGATCAATTGCTACAGTGCCTTAGCGTGTGTCAGCGTGTAAAAAGAAACTGTGGCGTAAACCGTCTTTTCGGGCTCCGAAGGCAGAGGTTGTGAGTTCGAATCTCGCCGAGTCCATCAATATTTGTTGGGGTCGAGGCCACTGGAAACAGGGCCCGGTCACACTGATGTCGCAGTGGGGCTGGATCGATGGCGACTTTCCGTAAACGCAAAGGTAAGTGTCAGGTACATGTCAGGCGACAGGGACAGCCTGCCTAACCTGCTCCCCCGAAACTCTCACGTAGTAGAGTTGGGTCCGTTCGGGGATGCTCCGCTCCCCAACGTTGGATTACCCGGGTCTAGCAGGCTGTTGAAGAAGTCTGGCGCTGGGCGATGAAGGGTATGTCGTCGCCATTTGAGAGGCAGATCTCGCCTTGGAGAGAGCCATCAGCCTGAACTTCGGCCCAGCCATGGCCGGAGGCTTCTTCCATCTCGTCATTGCCGTCCCAGTCGAACTCGACGTCGTCGCCATGGCAGGGGCCGTGGAACGAGCCAGTGAGGCAATCGAAGGCGAACTGGCCGCCCTCTTCGCCGAACTGGATATGGGCACCCGGCCCGGCCATGTTCCAGCCAGGTGTCTCGACGACATGCCATCGCCCCAGCATGCTCATGCCGGTGCCGCCAGCAGCTTGGGCAGTCGAACCAGATTGTAGGCGACCAAGCCGAGCGAAGAGCTTCTCATGAAGTCTGAAGCCGAACGTCGTTGCGACAAGCGCCAACGTGCGACGACGTCATATCCGCAGACACAGGCCCGACAATGTTGGCCAATCTTCTGGCAGAAGACGAGTCCAATATTGGACACCAACCGGTCATATTCGTGGTGGTTGCCGATGCAATCGCAACACACCTTCGGTGAGACCCTTGGCATAAATCGTGCTGTCACAATCGCACTTGCCTTCTCTCTATTCACGCGTGGAGATTGATGTGGCTCAAACGCCAGGGCCATCTCCTGAAATATGAAGGAGGCATTGATGTGAGTGGCAAACTCGTAAAGGAGATGAGGGACATGAAATTCGGAGGAATTTTCTCGTTGGGTCTTGCGCTGGTCACCGCTGCATGCGGTCCTATGTCCACTGGGCAGGTCAAGGACCTCAACGTGAAGGACTGGGTCGGCCATAGCTCGGCTCATCTCATCCAGTCGTGGGGCAAGCCGCATCACGACGATCCGACCTCTGACGGCGGTCGCGCCATCGGGTATGTGATTACCAATCAGGCAGTGACGGGGCCGAAGTCGCAGGTCATTTTTCGAGCACAACGCTGCATGATCAACTTCTCTGTCGATGCCAACGGCATCATCGATGATGCCACGGCGACCGGTTCCAAGTGCACGATCGGCCCGCACGGCGACATGCATCCGCCTGCCAGCAAGACCTGATTTCTCAAGCGACATTGTTGTCCCCGACGCAGGCACCAACGCAAGGAGCGTCAGCATTGACGGTCCCCCTTCGTTGTCTTGCGGGCTTTTGTCCGGCCTGGAACACCGTGATCCATCGCGGTAGAATCCATGTTGCGGCGCTCATGTACCCTTGGTTCCTATTAGGCGGTAACGAAGTCGGCGAGATGGCTGCGAAGCTGATCGTGGGTCTCGTAGTAGAATTGTTTGACCGTTGCCGCTTTGATCGTTCGGTTCATGCGTTCGATCTGGCCGTTGGTCCAAGGGTGCTTGGGTTTGGTAAGGCGATGGTCGATGTCGGCTTGGGCGCACGCGTATACGCATGCGTGAGCGCGGAAGGGCTCCTTACGAGCAATAAACTCCTTGATCTCCGCTGCCGTCCAACTCGTGCCCCGGGGATCGGTGAAGTGCAAACCGTTGTCGGTGGGCACTGTATGGATCTTGTGGGGAACAGCGGCGATCAGGTGCAGCAGGAACTCTCTCGAGA
>LSKJ01000853.1 GCA_001557035.1 Rhodospirillaceae bacterium CCH5-H10
CCTGAGGAGGCGCGAAGCGCCGTCTCGAAGGATGGGCAACAGGCAAGGTGCGCGTGCCCACCCTTCGAGACGCATCGCCGCGCGATGCTCCTCAGGGTGAGGTCAGTGTTGGAATGCTCGGCTCGATCCAATCTCGTCCAAAAACGCGCTAAAATCGTCCGTTCATCACGTCGGCGATCGCCTGCGCGAGATGGGCCTGCAGGAAGGGCTTGTTGAGGCGCGGGACCTTCGAGCTCTGGCCGTCGGGCAGTTCGGCGTAGCCGGTGGCCAGCAGGACCGGCAGGTCGGGATGCGTGCGGCGGATTTCATCGACGAGTTGCGTGCCCGTCATGCCCGGCATCGCCTGGTCGGTGACGACGAGGTCGACCCGCGCCATCTTCGCCAGCGCCACGAGCGCCTCGCGGCCGGAATAGGCGATCGTGACCTCGTGCCCGAGATCCTCGAGCATCGCGGCGGTGTTGACCAGGATCAGCGCATCGTCATCGACCGCGAGGATCGAGAGCGGCCGCGGAGTCGAGATCGCGGGGACCGGCGCGTGCGGCGCCTGCGCGTCGCCCGCCGCCACCGGGATCCACAGCGACGCCGTGGTGCCCTGCCCCTCGCGGCTCTCGAGCTGCAGCCGGCCGCCCAGCTGCTCGGCGAGGCCGTGCACCATCGACAGGCCGAGCCCCGTGCCCTTGCCCACGCCCTTGGTGGTGAAGAACGGCTCGGTCGCGCGCCCCAGCGTGGCGGCGTCCATGCCGTGCCCCTGGTCCTTCACCTGCAGTCGCACGTAACGGCCTTCCTTGAGCGACAGCGACGCCGCCATCGCCGCCGTCACCGCGACCTCGCGCGCCGAGATCGCGACGATGCCGCCGCGCGGCATCGCATCGCGCGCGTTCACCACCAGATTGAGCAGCGCCATTTCCACCTGGTTGGTGTCGACCCGCACCGGCGACAGCGTCGCGGGGCAGTCGATGTCGAGCACGATGGCGGGGCCCAGCGTATGGTCGAACAGGCTCTTCATGCCGTCGACCAGCGCCGCGACCGAGGCCAGTTCGGGATCGAGCTCCTGGCGGCGCGCGAAGGCCAGCATGCGCTGCGTGAGCGCACCGCCGCGCCGCGCGGCCTGCATGGCATTGTCGATCAGCGCGAGGTTTCGATCGCCGGCCGGCAGGCGCTTGCGCACCAGTTCGAGGCTGCCGATCACCGCGGTCAGCAGATTGTTGAAGTCGTGCGCCACGCCGCCGGTGAGCTGGCCGATCGCCTCCATCTTCTGCGACTGGAACAGCGCCTCGCGCGCCCGCTCCAGCTCGAGCTGGGCGTCGCGGCGCTCGGTGATGTCGCGCGTGACCTTGGCGAAGCCCTGCAGCGAGCCGTCGGCGCCACGCACCGGATCGATGACGATGCTGGCCCAGAAGCGCGTGCCGTCCTTGCGCACGCGCCAGGCCTCCTTCTCGAAGCGGCCCTCGCGCGCGGCCGTCTCCAGCGCGCGCTGCGGCTCGCCGGCGGCGCGATCCTCCTCGGTGTAGAAGGTCGAGAAGTGACGCCCCAGGATCTCCTCCGGCTCGTAGCCCTTGATGCGCCGGGCGCCGGCGTTCCAGGTCGCGACGCGGCCCTCGGGATCGAGCTTGTAGATGCCGTAGTCGGTGACGCTCTGCACCAGCAGGCGGAATTCCTCCTGGCTGCGGCGCAGCGCCTCCTCGGTCGCCTTCCGCTCGGTGAGATCGCGCGTGATCTTGGCGAAGCCGCGCAGCGTGCCCGACGCATCGCGGATCGTGTCGATGACGACATGCGCCCAGAAGGGCGTGCCGTCCTTGCGCACGCGCCAGCCCTCGGCCTCGAACCGGCCCTCGGCCAGCGCGGTCGCGAGGGCGCGGGCCGGCAGGCCGTCGGCGCGGTCCTCCGCGCGGTAGAAGCGGGAGAAGTGGCTGCCGATGATCTCGTCGGCCGCATAGCCCTTGAAGCGCTCGGCGCCCCTGTTCCAGCTCACCACCCGCCCCGCCGGATCGAGCATGTAGATCGCGTAGTCGCGCACGCCTTCGACCAGCAGCCGGAACGCGCTTTCGTCGATCTGTTCGCGCGGCAAGGGCGTGGCTTCAGGCGGACCCGGCATCGTCATGCCCGGCGTTCTAGCAGGGGATCGGCCCGGCCGGCACTATTCCCACCCTTCGGACGGCGATCGTGTCCGGGAACGGACACTGTGCAACCTTCGCGCGCCCGTCGCTTCGCGCCATCGCGGAGGGCGTCGCGCGACCTTATCCCCCGCCTCATGTCTTTTCGCCAC
>LSKJ01000854.1 GCA_001557035.1 Rhodospirillaceae bacterium CCH5-H10
TCTTGCCTCGGCTCTCCGGATAGAACCAGGCGACCGAGGGCATATAAGGTCGCTCATGGGCCCGCAGCTCGATGAGATAGGTACGTCGGTCGGTGTTGACCACGAGGTTGGTCTCGATCGCAGGCCGGGTTGGCTTGACCAGTATATGTACGCGACGCGTATCGCCGTTACCGCTTTCCGTATCGCCAATAATCCATCGTACCGTGTCGCCGGCGGCCACCGGGCCTGACCCGGTGAGTTGCTCGCCAGGCTCCAGGGCAATGTTGGTGACCTGTCCTGGGGCTACGTAGACCTGATAGAGGGCTCCCGGGCTATACGGAAACACCTGCACGGCGTTGAAGTAGCCCTCGCGGCGCGGCTCCACCCGCGCGGCGCCATTGGCAGCCTCGACGCGCGCCACCGGGTCCCTTGCATCGCCCGGTCCTCCGCGCGCCGGCGTCCAGACCGGGGGGATGTGCAGAGGCTGCGGCGGTGCATCCTCGGTAGAAGTGGATGATACAGGGAGCGGCGGCACGCTCTCGTCGTAACTGATCTGAGGCGGCTTGGTGGACGCGCATCCCGTAACCGCCAGCAGGGAGACGAAAATGGCTGGCCGCATGCGGTGGTACCTCATTGTGCGAGCTCCTTCGACCAGTTGATGGCGTTGACGAAGACGCCGAGCGGATTCTTGCGCAGACGATCGGCGTCTCGCGGCGTTTCGATCACGATTGTGAGGATGGCGGTCCAGCGCTCGGTGGCCGCGAGCTGGCCGCTTTCGTAGCGACGCTCGGTCCAGGCCACCCGGAAACTGTCGGGCGATGCCCTGATGACGCTCGAGACCTCGACAGAGATCTGCATCTTGCCGAGCTTGGCGAAGGGATCGGCGCGGCGCGCATAGTCGTTGAGTGCCGCGGCCCCGCGATCCGTTGTGAACTCGTATGCCCGTAGCCAGCCCTGGCGCAGCACGACCGCGTCGGACGGCAGCGCACGCACGTCCTCGATGAAACGCGCAAGATGAAAGGCGATCTGCGGATCGGTCGGCCGATAGGAGGCGTCTGCCGGTGCGATCGCCTGCGCCTGGCCAAGCCTGTCGA
>LSKJ01000855.1 GCA_001557035.1 Rhodospirillaceae bacterium CCH5-H10
GTCGCCAGTCGTTCGACGGCGTTGCTGAGTTTCGTCGCCGGACGGTACGACATGACCTTCCCCAGCGACGTGTCGATGTCGCAGTTGCGCGACGTCAGGCGCCAGTCCCCGCGCGTGATGTGCGAGGCGACGGCGATGAACAACAACACGAACCTGATGCTCAATCGCGAAGTGCCGCCGTTCGACAACCCCGACATCCGCCGGGCGCTGTTGCTGACGCTTGATCGGAAGACCTTCATGGATTCCCTCGCCGACGGAGGCGGCGCCATCGGTGGCCATCTGCAGCCGGCGCCCGAAGGCCGCTGGGGCTTGTCGGCGGAGATGCTGGCAAAGCTGCCCGGCTACGGCGCCGATCTCGAGAAGAACCGCGCCGAGGCCCGCGAACTGATGCGCAAGGCGGGCTACGGACCGGAAAAGCCGCTGCCTCTCAAGATCTTCACGCGCGCCGTCTCGCTCTATCGCAGCCCGGCGGCCGTACTGGCCGCGCAACTCCAGGAAATCTACTTCGATCCCTCCCTCGACGTCGTCGAGACGGTGCATTGGTTCACGCGCCTGCAGCGCCGTGACTACGCGCTGGCGATCGAGACGACGGGCAATGCCATCGACGACCCCGACCAGGTCTTCTACGAGACCTTCGCCTGCCGCTCCGAGCGCAACTACAGTCGCTACTGCAATCCCGAGATCGAGCGGCTGTTCGAGGCCCAGTCCTCGGAACTCGATGTCGAGAAGCGCCGCCAGCTCGTCTGGGATCTCGAAGCCAGGCTGCTTGCCGACAGCGCCCGCCCACCGCTGATGTGGAACCGCGCGGCGACCTGCTGGCAGCCTTACGTGCAGGGCTTCGTGCCGCAGACCAACAGCTCCTACAACGGTTTCCGCTTCGAGGACGTCTGGATCGACCGCCGCTAGGGTCTTTCCGTCCTGGATTTAACCATTGGGAATCGGGATCAATTTCTTCCCCCTTCAGAGGGGGAAGTGCCCCGT
>LSKJ01000856.1 GCA_001557035.1 Rhodospirillaceae bacterium CCH5-H10
CTCGGAGATGTGTATAAGAGACAGGGCTTGTTGATCTCGCGGACGTCGATGGTGGGGAAGGAGGCCGTCTGGCCGCCGCCCACCGAGATCTCGGCGCGGTCGATCGTGACGGGCCCCGAAATCTCGATGCCCGTGGAGGTCGCGCCGGTGATCCTGAGTGTGCTGCTGACCGTCGCCACGAGGTCGGGCCGGCTGACCAGCAGCGCGCGCTGGGTGGCGAGGCCCACGTCGAGCACGAGGCCGCGCTCGGCGTCGAAGCGCATCGAGCCGCTGCCGTTCAGCGTGCCCGTGCCCGCCTGGAAGGTGAGGCGTTGGATCTGCAGCGTGTCGCCCTGGAGGACGAAGCGACCCTGGCCGCGGCCGAGCTTCAATCCCGATTCCGGCATGGCGACAGCGCCGCCCTCGAAGTCGATCGTGCCGGTTCCGGTGATCCTCGGGCCGGCGACGCTGATGGTGAGGTTGGGCCGCAGCCGGCCGGTGATGTTGCGGATGTCGTTGCCCAGCAAGGGCGCGAAGGGCGCGATGTCCGCCGCGCCACCGAGCGCGATCTGGGCAGCGACTGCGCCGCCCCCGCGCGGCAGGGTCGCCGTGCCTTTCACCGTCAGGTTGGTGTTGGCCCCAGCCGACAGCCGGGCGTCGAGGCTCGCCTGCTGGCCGACGAGCGAGCCGGTCCCCTGCACCGACAGCGAGGGCACCAGCGCCGTATCGGGCCGGCGCACGCGCACGCCGGTCGCGGTGTAGCTCGCCTCAAGGCGCGGCGCTGCCATCGCGCCCGTCGCGCGCACCTTGGCCTGCAGGGTCCCCTCCAGGCCCGTGCCGGGGGCGAATGTGTCGATCAGCGCCAGCGGCAGGCCGGCGATCTCGGTCTGCAGGTCGCTGGCGACGGGATCGAGCGTGCCACGCAGGGCGACGCGGCCGGCGCCGACGCGCAGGTTGGTCGGATCGATCACGATGCGCGCGCCGGCGACAGTGATCTTCGTCGGTGCATTCAGGCCGACCGGAATGTTGAGATAGCGGCCCGTGAACTTCGACAGACCGACGCGAATTTCTTCGGCCACGAACTCGATCTTCGCGGCAAGATCGGCCGCCAGTTCCGGCCCCGAGCCCTGCAATGCGACGTCGATGCCGCCTATCCGATCGCCCTTGGCCGTCGCCTTCAGGGTCGAGAGCCCGCCCGCGCCGCGCAGGCGGGTCGCGTTGAGGGTCAGGTCGGCGGCCGCGCGCCCCATCGGGTCGTCGACATGGCCGGCCAGATCGAGCGTGCCGGCACCGGCGCCCTGGCCTGCGAGGTCGGTTCCCTTGACCGCGATGTCGAGGCGACCGGCGGGAGCGTTGGGATCGGCCGTGACCTCGGCCACCAGCGAGCCTTCGAGGCCGAACGCTTTCAGTGCCTCGATGTCCTTCAACTGGCTCACGGCCAGCCGCGCATGTCCGGTGGTGCGCGCCGGGGCGACGACCAGATTGGCGACGTCGAGTACCGCGCTGGCCCATCGTCCCTGGAAGCTCGGCACCGCGAGACCCGTGGTCGAGTCATGCGCGAAGCGCCCGTTCAGGGTCAGTGGCTGGTTCTGGACATCGCCCTCGGCCTCCACCGTGCCGCCGAGTTTGCCATCGGCCGCCAGCGACACGGTCGTGTCGAGGACGAGGCGCCGCGAGGCTACCGTTTGGCCGGGAATCTGGTAGGCCACGTCGCGCGTCTCGACCTTCAGCTTCAGCGAGGTATCGGCACCGCCGAAGCCCACGGTGGCGTTGGCGGTCGCCGCACCGCTCACGCCGGCGTGGAACGTGGCGAGACGTGGCAGGTCGAGCAGCAGGTCGAGCGTGCCGGTCTGCTCGCGGCCGCGACCCGAGACGGTGAGCGTGCCGCTGTCGCTGCCGATCCTGACGTCGCGGGCCGTCCAGTTGCCGTCGGGCGCCAGCGTCGCATTGCCGGCGAGATTCACTGTCGCGATCAGGCCGGGGGGTACGCCGGGCGAACCGAACTGCTCGATACGACCCTGCCAGCGTGCCGAGAGGTTGCCTTTGTCGATGCCGGCCGTGAGTTCGACCTGCGCCTTGCCGGTGAGGGCCTGGCCAGCCATGGCTGACAGCGGTTCGAGGCTCGGAAGGTCGACCGTCGCGCGGATCTCGCCCTTGTCGTCGGCCGGCACATAGTCGCCGTCCCCCTTCGCGCGCACGAGCGGCATGCCGACCTCGAAGGATCGCACGGTGACCTTGCCGCCGGTGAGGCCGGCCACCGTGGCATCGAGCGTGACCGTGCCCGGCTGGGGAAGGCGCGGGTCGAGCGTCGCGAGCTTCAGCTCCTCGACCTTGCCCTGTACGCGGATATCGCCCGTGAGCTTACCGTCGGCCCTCAGGCTGAGGCCCTTCCACGCGACACCCTGGGCACGAACGTCGACGGGGCCGGCCTCGAGCGCGGACTGGAACCTGGCGTCGTCACCGTCCTGTAGCCAGCGCAGGGTGCCTTTCGCCGTTGCCTGGTTTCCGGCGCTGGCCGTCAGTTCCGCCGTGCCGTTCTGCTGGTCGCCCTGTGCGGAGAGCTTCAGCGAGATCTCCGGCAGGTCGGGCCGTTGCATCAGCGCCGCGACCATGCCGCCGGGATCCTCGTCGAGCGTGATGTCAGCGGCGATCCTGCGCGGCGAGCGGTCGACGCGCACGTCGGCGGTCAGCTTGCCCTTGGGGCCTTCGAGGCGATCGGCGGCGAGCTTCGCGCGGATCTCGCCGAGGTCGCCGGCGATGGCGGCATCGCCGCCGACCTTCCAATGTGAGTCGAAGCCGCCGAGTGCGGCCGCCAGATGAAGATCGTCGATGCGCAGCGCCCGCAAGTCGATGTCGAAGGGGAGTTGGACCCCGCCGGTGTTCGGCCTGGCGTCCTTGACCTCCGCCGGTTGCGGCGCGCGCAGCACGCCGATCTTCGCCGCGGACACGATCTCGATGCGCAGCTTTCGCTGCAGCAGCGAGCCGAACGACCAAACGACGTGGGCATTCTCGACCTGCAGCCATGGACCGGTGCGGTCGGCGATCTCGACCTTCGCCACGCGCAGGTCGGTCGGCACGAAGCCGTCGATGCCGGCGATCGTGATCTTCTGATCGGGCGAGGATGCGAGGTCCGAAGCTACCGACGCCAGCAGTCGCTTGCCCGGGGCGGTCTGCACGCCGGCGAAGGCGAGGCCCAGCACGACGACCAAGGCGACGAGGACGTACGCCGCGATGCGAAGCGCGCGCATCAGAAGGCCTGCCCCAGGCTGACGTAGATTCCGAACGGCGGATCGGTGGGCCGGCGGTTGAGGGGCATAGCGACATCGGCCCGGATCGGGCCGAAGTCGGTATAGTAGCGGACGCCGACACCGGCGCCGACGCGCGGCGGGAGCTGCGAGAAGTTCGGCAGGAAATCGGGGTAGGCGCTGCCGGCATCGACGAAGGCCACCGCGCCCCACGCCTCGCCGATCCTCTGGCGCAGTTCGACGTTGGCCTCGACCACACTCGCGCCGCCGAGCGGATTGCCATAGGCGTCGAGCGGTCCGGCGGTCTGGTAGACGAAGCCGCGCACCGAGCCGCCGCCGCCGGCATAGAAGAGCTTGTCGGGAGGGATGCCGCCGATGCTGATGGCGGGCTCGGTGCCGAACGAGGCGCGGGTCGCCAGCACGGTGCGGCCGGGCTCGGCGATATCCCAGTAGTGGCGGCCGGTCAGCCGCAGGATGGTGAACATGTCGCCGCCGGGTCCGGTGTCGATCCACGGCTGCACGTTGAATTCGACGCGATAACCGCGCGTCGGGTCGAGGTCGCTGTTGGCACGATTGTAGAGCACCGTGCCCTGCAGGCCGAGCATGCGATAGTTCTGGGTGATGCCGTTGCGGGTGATGTCGGCGATCTCGGCCGCCAATCCCACTCGGGCCTGCCAGCGGGGCGAGAAGGTACGGTCGAAGCCGCCATAGAAGGTGGCGGCCTTTCTCGTATAGGCAGGGACCACTTCGCGCAGTGCTGCCGCTTCGATCCGAAGATCCTGCCCCGGCAGCCACCAGTCGGGCTTGCGGAAGGCGGCCCGGAAGGCGAAGCCGGTATCGAGGATCGCGTAGCCCTGTCCGAGATGGTTGATCTCTCCCGACAGGCGCAGGCTCTCGGCCTGGCCGAACAGGTTGCGATGCACCCAGAAGCCCTCGATCCCGAAGCCGAGCTGCGTCTCATAGCTCGCGCCGAAGCCGATGGAGCGCTGGAGGCGATCGGTGAGTTCGACGTCGATCGGCAGTTCGCCGTTGGGATCGAGTTCGGTGGCGGGCTTGATCCGGACGGCGTTGAAGGTGCCCAGCGACGTCAGCTTGCCGCGCAGATCCTCCACCTTGGCCGGAGAATAGGCCTCGCCCTCCTTGAACGGCACGCGGCGCTGCAGCCACACCGTGTCGACCTTTTCCGTGCCGGAGAAACGCACCTTGCCCATCCTGGCGAGTGGTCCGGGTTCGGCGACGAACGTCACCTCGGCCTCGCGCGTGGCATGGTCGACGATGACCTCGCGATCCTTGATCGCGGCCAGCGCGTGGCCCTGTTTGCGCAATTCCTCCAGCAGCTTGTTCTGCGCTGCGATGATGGCCGAGGCGTCTGCGGGATCCCCGGGCGCGAGCCCTATTCCCGCAGGGTCGATGCCGGGAAGGGATTGCGGTGCGCCGGGGGGGCGAATGGCAACCGATCCGATGCGGTAGCGTGGACCGGTATCGATGGTGATGTTGACCGTCGCCGCCTCTGCATCGGGGCGCGATTCCAGTGCCTCCAGGGCGGAAGCATCGGCAATCGGCTTTCCGTCGATCGTGGCATTCAGGGTGGCATCGTAATAGCCGCGCGAACGCAGAGCGGTGTTGAGCCGCGAGGCAACAGCCTGCGCGCCCTGCAGAACGCCCAGCGCGTCACCGCTGAGAGGTTGCTGCTTCTCGAAGTCTTCCGACAGTTCCTTGAGATCGGCGCTCATGCGCTCGTCTCCCGTCACCGTAAGGACGATCTTGCCGGTTCGCGCTTCCGCCTCGCGCGTCGAGAGGCCCGCCATGCACGCCGACGTCAGGGCGACGAGGCAGCATATGCGCGCCCACCGCAGAAACTCGCTTGTTAAACAGACCATGCCACCCAACGCATATAACGCGCGGCAGCAAAAAGGGATGCCCCTCCTGGATGTCTCCCTGTCCCGCTGGAAAGGTTGGCGACTGCGTTACGGGATAAGCATCGGGTTCAGTTCGGCAAAACGCTGCTGCTGGTCGGTGAAGATGACCATGAACAGCTCACGGAAGAGCTGCTCGATGCGCGGATCGTTCGGGCCGGTCGCCTGTGTCCATGCGGTGGTAAAGGACATAGCCTGCGAATTGCGGCAGTAGATTGCGTAGACGTAGAAGCGGCCCGGCGTGCCCGGCTTGAAACGGGCCGGCTGGCCGGCACAGACCGGGTCGGCATTGAGGTTGTTGGCAGGATCGAACACGAGTACCAGTCGGTAATCCGGGCTCGCGGGCGGAATCGGCCTGTCATAGGTGAAGGTGAGTGCGGGCCTGGGCTTGGCCTTCTGCATCGCCGGCAGCAGGTCGCGAGCCACGACCGCGGGATCGACGCCGGGAAAGGCGTCTCCCGCCAGGATCACCGGGAAATTCTTGCCGTCGGTCGCGGCGAAGAAGTCGCGATAGTCATATTGCGGCGCGTAGTAATTCCCCCCGATCGTGGCGGCGACTGCGAGCGCCGGAAGGGCGACGAGGCTGGCGAGGACGACGCCGATCCGTGTGCTGAGACGCATGGGAACTCCTGCGGGCTGAAATCGACTACTGCATTCACTCTACGCGCACCGTCTCAGCGCAGATGAAGTTCCGCCGTTCTCTTTACCGTGAGGCCTTGGTGAGTCCTCAACCGCCACATGAACGGATGGATCGCAATAATATCGATTGCCGTCATGGCGGCGGGAAACCTACGAAATCAAAATTACACTAATAATTTCAGATATTTGCTTGTCATTCTTGACAGTGTTTGGAAGCTGGAAGAGTCATTTTTTGTTTTCTGTCTTTCATGCGACACATGAAGGCGAATTTTCTGGAGGAACGCTCAATGGCATCGCCGCTTTTCGACCTTACCGGCAAGGTCGCCGTCGTCACCGGCTCGAGCAAGGGCATCGGCAAGTCGATCGCCCTGCACCTCGCGCTGCAGGGTGCCAAGGTGGTGGTATCGAGCCGCAAGGCTCCCGCCTGCGAGGAGGCTGCGGCCGAGATCCGGGCCGCCGGTGGCGAGGCGATCGTCATTCCCTGCAACATCTCGGACAAGGCTCAATGCGAGAAGCTGATCGAGGAGACGCGCAAGCAGCTCGGCCCGGTCGACATCCTGGTCTGCAACGCCGCCTCCAACCCGTATTACGGGCCGAACGAGAAGCTGCCGGACGACGTCTTCATGAAGGTGATGCACAACAACATCCTGTCGAGCATGTGGCTGATCAACTTCTGCCTGCCCGACATGCGCGCCAAGAAGGACGGCTCGATCATCATCGTTTCCTCGATCGGCGGCGTGCGCGGCACGCCGGTGATCGGTGCCTACGGCATCTCCAAGGCCGCCGACATGCAGCTCGCGCGCAACCTCGCGGTCGAGTACGGCAAGGACAATATCCGCGTGAACACGATCGCGCCGGGCCTGGTGAAGACCGACTTCGCCAAGGCGCTGTGGGATGATCCGAAGTACCTCGCCGTCCGCCTCAAGGGGGCGCCGCTCGGCCGGATCGGCGAGCCGGACGATATCGGGGGCATTGCCGTGATGCTGGCCGGCAAGGCTGGCGCCTTCATCACGGGCCAGACCATCATCGCCGACGCCGGCGTGACCATCGGCAGCGGCGGCTAGGGAGGGCCAAAACGGCTCGCGGCCGCCGACGACAAGGCCGCACGGGAGGAAACAATGAAGCGCACAAGCGTTCTCGTAAGCGTCCTCGGTACCCTCGGCGTCCTGCTCGCGACGGCCGCCGGGGCTCAGTCCTACCCAACCAAACCGGTGCGCATCGTGGCGCCGTTTCCGCCGGGCGGCGTTGCCGACGTGCTGGCCCGGGCGATTCAGCCCGGGCTGCAGGAGGCGCTGGGCCAGCATGTCGTGATCGACAACAAGCCCGGCGCCGGCGGCAATATCGGCGCCGAGATCGTCGCCAGGGCGGAGCCCGACGGCTACACGCTGCTGCTGGCCTCGGCCGGCATCCTGACGATCAACGAATTCCTCTATTCGAAGATGCCGTTCGACACGGCGACGGCCTTCGCGCCGATCACCGTCGTGGGCGACATGCCGAATATCGTCGTCGTGAGTCCCCGGACGGGCATCACCACGCTCAAGGAGCTGATCGGCCGGGCCAAGGACCTGCCGGGCAAGCTCAACTTCGGCTCCGCCGGCAACGGCACCACGACGCATCTCGCCATCGTGCTGCTGGAGCAGGCCGCCGGCATCCGTCTGGCGCATGTCCCTTACAAGGGCGCCGCACCCGCGGTGCAGGACCTCGTGGCCGGCCAGATCGACGGGCTGGTCGACAATCCGCCTCTGGTGATCGGTCATATCAGGAGCGGGGCTATCAAGGCGCTGGCCTGGGCCGCGCCGCAACGCATGGCCATCCTGCCCGACGTGCCGACCGCGGCCGAAGCCGGCCTGCCGGGCTTCGAGGCCTCGTCCTGGTTTGCGCTGATCGCGCCGGCCGGGACGCCGAAGGAGATCGTGGCCCGGCTCAATGCCGAGACGGCGAAGATCCTGCGCGATCCGAAGATGGTCGAGCAGTTCGCCCAGCGCGGGGTCCGGCTGGTCGGCAACTCCGTCGAGGCGTTCACGGCCTTCATCCCAAAGGAGCGCGCCCGGTGGGCCGACATCGTCAAGGTGTCGGGCGTGAAGCTGGAGTAGGACGGAGACCGCATGAGCCTCTATCAGGTCCAGAAGCTGATCTATCGGCTGAACCGCGACCCGCGCACGCGGCAGCGCTATGCCGAGGAGCGGGACGCGGTGCTGGGCGAGTACGACCTCACCCAGGAAGAGACTGCGGCGCTGGTGAAGCCCGACATCGGGTTGCTCTATGTGCTGGGCGTCAACGGCCAGCTTCTCATGCACTTCGCGGCGCTGCACCGCATCGAATGGCCGGACTATCTCGAGCGGATGCGGCAGGGACTTAAGGATCACGGTCCGGTGCGCGAAGGCGTCTATGCCGCCACCGGGTACGAGGGCGTCGAGGCCCACGACGCCCGCCTCAAGGCGGAACGGGAGATGCGCTGATGCCTCTGGTCTATTGCGGTGCCTGCAGCCACGCCCCCGGCATGACGGGCCGTGCCGAACGGGCGGATACCCAGACGCGGCAGGCGCTGGAAACCGCGTTCCGGCGCATGGGCGACGATATCCGCGCGACGAAGCCCGATGCTCTGGTCGTGATTGCGGCCGAGCACTTTGCCAATTTCTTCATGGACAACATGCCGGCCTTCGCCATCGGCATGGCCGACGGCTACGAGGGGCCGATCGAGGACGAGGCGTTCCTGCGGATCAAGCGCACGACCGTGCCCGGCAACAAGGCACTGTCGCGCAAGTTGATCGAGAACGTGATGCAGTCGGTCGACGTGGCCTATGCGGAGGAATGGAAGTTCGACCATGGCATCTCGGTGCCACTGCACTTCCTGACGCCCGACTACGACCTGCCGATCGTGCCGGCCAACATCAATTGTCAGGGCCCGCCACTGGCGCCTCTGGCGCGTGCCTGGGCCTTCGGCGAGGCTCTGCGCCGCGCCGCCGATTCGGTGCCCGAGCGCATCGCCCTGATCGGCACCGGCGGCCTTTCGCATTGGCCGGCTACGCCTGACTCCGGCAAGATCAACCGGGAGTGGGACCAGGAGTTCCTGCGCCGCTGGTCGGCCAACGACCGTGAGGCGCTGCTGTCCTATACGGATGCCGAGACCTATCGCGAAGCAGGGCAGGGTGGCTTCGAGATCCGGACCTTCATCGCGGCCGCGGCGGCCGCCAAGGGCGCGAAAGGAACGGTCGATTTCTGCGAACCGGTCCCGATCTTCGCGGTGAGCTGCACGCTGGCGCACATGCATATCGGCGCTTAGTCGCGCTGAAAGAGAAAGGCCCTTCGCTGCGCTCAGGATGACAATGGTGGTGGAAGTAGCGCAGTGCGCCGATCCAAAACACGCTGTCATCCTGAGCGCAGCGAAGGACCTTTCATTGGCCGCAGTGCCGCGCGAGGCGTCTAGGGCTTCTTCTTGAACGTGACCACCAGCACGTCGCGGTAGGCGGGCTGGGCCGGATTCTCCGGCTCGACCGGCGTGACGCCGTGGTAGCAGCGCGCGTCGTCGACCAGCGCGGCATCGAGCGGATCGGTGAGGGTGAAGCTGCCGAGTGCGCGCTTGTCGAGGTCATGGACCGTCGTGGTGCCGCTGGCGATGTTGCGGCGGTTGATCAGCAGCACCAGCACGTAGTCGACACCGTCGCGATGCATGCCCTCGGGTGTCGGCTTGCCCTGCTCGCCGGTCTTCGCCTCGATACGGAACTGGTGGACCTCGACGTGCCACTTCGCCGTCTCAGGCGCGAGACGGCAGAACAGGGCGCGGCAATATTCGAGGATGGTTCGCATGGAGGCGCCGTCACCGATCTCGTCGGTTACCGGCTTGAACCAGCGCTCGATGCCGCCGTTCAGGTTGTTGTAGCTGAGGCCTTGGTAATGCGGCTGGTGTGCGCCACGCACAATCGCACCCTGGCGCTCGGCTTCGTAGACGCCGAAGCGACGCCTCCGATAGCGCCCGCCGTCGCCCATGTAGGTGTCGACCTCTAGATCGTTCCAGCTCTCGGCGAAGGCCGGCCAGTCGGCGAGCGTCCCGAAGCGCGCGAACGCCGTGCGCATGTCGGAGGCTTCGACGAAGGCATAGCCCGCCCGTTCGACGGAGGCGCGGATGCCCGAGGCATTCTGGAGACCGGTTCCGATTTCGCTCATGAGCCCAACCATAGCACCGCATGCCCATCATTCGGCAGGTGAGGCGCATGAAGCTTTCTAGGGAATGCACCGCCTCGGGCCGGGTCGCATCGCGGCTGACATCAGGGTGGATTTGCCGCGGCGCCGTACGTCACAATCGCCCGGCGCCGACAGGGAGATCGACCGATGGCTTATGCAACGACCGACGATGGCGTGAAGCTCTACTACGAAGAGACGGGGGCGGGCGCGCCCATCGTGTTCGTGCACGAATTCGCCGCCGACCACCGCTCGTGGGAAATGCAGATGCGCCATTTCGGCCAGCGCTATCGCTGCATCACCTACGGCGCGCGCGGCTATCCGCCGTCGGACGTACCCGAGAAGCCCGGGAGCTACAGCCAGAACCGCGCCACCGACGACATCCTGGCGGTGATGGATCATCTCGAGATCGAGAAGGCCCATGTCGTCGGCCTGTCGATGGGCGGCTTCGCCAGCCTGCATTTCGGCTTCCGACATCCCACCCGCGCCCGATCGCTGGTCGTCGCCGGCGTCGGCTACGGCGCGGAGAAGCACGAGACGGCGAAGTTCAAGGCCGAGGTCGGCATCGTCGCCAGGTCGCTGCTGGAGGAGGGCATGGCCGCCTTTGCGGAGAAATACGCCTACGGGCCCACGCGCGTTCAGTTCGAGAACAAGGATCCGCGCGGCTTTGCCCAATTCAAGAAGGAGCTCGGTGAGCATTCGGCACTGGGTTCGGCCAACACCCAGCTCGGTTGCCAGGGCGAACGGCCCTCGCTCTACGACCTGGTCGACAAGATGCGCGCGATGACGGTGCCGACGCTGGTGCTGACCGGGGACGAGGACTGGCCCTGCCTCGCACCGTCGATGCTGATGAAGCGCGAGATCCCATCGGCGGCGCTGGCGGTGATGCCGAACTGCGGCCACACAATCAATCTCGAGGATCCCGACCAGTTCAATCGCATGGTTGGTGATTTCATCGTCCAGGTCGAAGCCGGCCGCTGGCCCACGCGCGACCCGCGTGCCATCTCGGGCTCGATCACGGGGATGAAGTCTTAATGCGAAAGAGCGAAAGGTCCTTCGCTGCGCTCAGGATGACAACGGTGTTGGATGTGGCGCTGTGCGCCAATCCAAGAAGAGCTGTCATCCTGAGCGCAGCGAAGGACCTTTCTGTTTCGACCTAAGCGGTCAAACCACCGTCACAGACGAACTCAGACCCCGTCGAGAACGTCGACTCGTCCGAGAGCAGGAACAGGATCATGGACGCAACCTCATCGGCCTGGCCGAGGCGGCCGAGCGGGTGGAGGTCTTCCAGCGCCTGGCGGCCGGTCATGTTGCCTACGGTGCCGTCGAGCCGCGGCGCGATCATCGGCGTATCGATGTAGCCCGGATGCACCGAATTGCAGCGAATGTTGTACTTCTGCTGCGCACAGTGGAGCGCGATGTTCTTGCTGAGCGTGCGCACCGCGCCCTTGGAGGCGCAGTAGGCCATGGCGTAGGAGGCGCCGCGCAGGCCCAGCACCGAGGAGATATTCACGATCGAGCCGCCGCCCGCCGCCTTCATCGCCGGAATGGCGTGCTTGCAGCCGAGGAACGTGCCCAGCGAGTTGATGTCGTTGACGCGGCGATACTCCGCGAGCGTGCAGTCCTCGATCGAGTTGCGCACGCCGACGCCGGCGGCGTTGAGCAGCCCGTGCAGCGCGCCGAATTTCTCGACGGTGGCGGCGACGGCCGCCTGCCAGCTTTCCTCCTGCACGACGTCGAGCGGCACGAAGTGAGCGGCCGTACCGAGCTCGGCGGCGAGCGCCTGGCCCCTGGTCTCATCGCGATCGGCCAGCATCGCCTTGCCGCCCTCGCGGACCACCATGCGCGCGGTCGCCGCGCCGATTCCCGAAGCACCGCCGCTCAGCAGCACGACCTTGTTCTCAAGACGGGGCAAGGAGCGACCTCCTCTGCAATCCGGCGGTGATGCCGCCGTCGGACGTGAACTCCGCGCCGGTGACGAAGGAAGACCGGTCCGAAGCCAGCCACAGCACCAGCTCGCCCAGGTCCTGCGGCTCGGCCATGCGGCCGATCGGATGGCGCGAGCCCAGGAAGGCCTTGCCCTGCTCGCGGCCGACCGCCTGCCATAGCGGATTGAAGATCGCGGTGTCGACGCCGCCGGGATGCACTGAATTGCAGCGGATACCGTATTTCTGCTCCGCGCAGTAGAGAGCCACGCTCTTGCTCAACAGCCGCACCGCACCCTTGCTGGCGGTATAGGCGGCGGCGCCGAGATGCTTCATGCCCTGAATGGCGTACTTGCAGCCGAGGAACACGCCTTCGGAATTGATCGCCTGGACCTTCTGCCAGTTCTCGACGGTGGTGTTCTCGGGGTTGCCGGGCCCACCGGAGACACCGGCATTGTTGACCATGATGTCCAGTCGGCCCTCGCGCTTCAGGACGTCTGCAAGCAGCGACTGCCAGGACTCCTCGGATGCGACGTCGTGCATCACGAATCGGCCTGCAGAAGACTCTTTGGATCCTTCGGCCAGATCGGCCACGATCACGGCGGCTCCGGCTGCCGCAAGCAGGGTCGCCGAGGCAGCGCCGATGCCTGACGCGCCGCCGGTGACGACCGCCACCCTCCCGGAAAGTTCATCGCTCATATCGCCGCGACCATAGCGGCTAACCGCGCGCTGCGTTAGCGTATCGAGAGGAGGATCGCATGGCGAAGTTGACGCATGTTCTTGGACTGATGGTGGTGCCGCTGGCCTTGGCGGCCTGCACGCAGACCGCGGGCGGTCCGCCGCCCGGCATGACGGCGGCCCAGGGGGCGGCCTATTGCGCCAAGCTGACCACTGTCTACAGCGAGTATGTCGCGGGCATCAGCAGTTCGATGGGCGGCGTCGGCCGCGGCGGTGCGCAGGCCGACATCGATGCGCGCGTGGCCATCGCCCAATGCCAGGACGGCAACACGGCTGCCGGCATTCCCGTGCTTCAGCAGAAGCTTCGCGAAAACAAAGTCGACGTGCCGGCCCCATGATGCGCTCTTCGTGCTCCCTGGCCCGCCTCGCCGGGCTCGCCCTCCTGCCGCTGCTGGCGGCGGCCTGCACACAGACGGCCAGCGGCCCGCCACCCGGCATGACCGCGGCCCAGGCCACGGCCTATTGCAGCAAGCTCAGCTGGGCCTACGGCGAGTATGTCGCCAGCGGGCTGGGCGACAGCGCGGGCGACGACGACAATACCAATGCCGACATCAACGCCCGCCTGGCGATCGCCCAATGCCACGAAGGCCAGACCGGGGCCGCGATCCCGGTGCTGCAGCAGGAACTTCGCCGCAACAAGGTGCCCGTGCCGGCGGTCTGATCCGGCCGGCTGCGCCCAAGAAAAAGCCCGCGCGGTCAACCGCGCGGGCTCGTTCTTTTCAGGGTCGCATGCAGCCTAGAAGAGCAGGTCGCCCTTCACCAGCACCCAGCGGCCGTTCTTGACCTCCTGGATCTGGGTGATCGTCGTGGCCAGGTGATTGGTCTTCGAGAACTTGGTCGGCGGCGAGCCGAAGATGTCCTGGTAGACGCTCCCGGACTCCATCGCGTCGAGCAACTTCTGGCCCGTCAGGTCCTTGCCCGCGACCTGTGCGTAGTGGGCGAAGGTCATGACCGCATTGTAGCCGATGACGGCCTGGCTGTTCGGTTCGACGTTGAACTTCTTGAAGTAGGCTTCGCACCATTCCTTGACGGCACCTGTCGAGGTGTCGCGGTAGGGAATGACGAAGCCGGCTGCGGCGTACAGGCCTTCGACCAGATCCTTCCCGAGCGCGGGGATTTCCAGCACGTTGACCGGCGTCGCGCCGAGCCAGACCGGTGCGAAGCCGATCTTCTTGGCCTCGGCCATCAGGCCGATCGTCTCGCGGATGACGGTGCCCATCACCACGAGATCGCATCCGTCGGACTTCATCTTCGCCGCCTGGGCGCTGAAGTCGGAAGCGCCGCGCTTGTAGGTCGTCACCGACGCGGCCTTCAACTTCATTGCTTCGAGTTGCTGGGTGAAGCCATCGAACACGTTCTTACCGTATTCGTCGTCCTGGTACATGATGCAGGCCGCCTTGGGCTTCTTCCATTCGATCATGTACTTCACTGCGGCCCGCGTGCTTTCGACGTAGGGCAGCAGGTTGTTGAACTTCAGACGCTCCTGCGGCTTCTTCGGATCGAACTTGAAGGTGAATTCCGCCGCCGTCAGCGGAAACAGCTGCGGGACGCCGGCATCGAACAGGATGTCCTGGGAAGCCAGAACGGTCGGCGAGCCCATCGGGCCGACCATGGCGAACACCTTGTCCTTCTCCACCATCTTCTGGCTCGCCAGCACCGCCTTCTTCGGGTCGTACTGACTGTCTTCGGCGACGAGGCGGAGCTTGCGGCCGTGGATGCCGCCCTTCGCGTTGACGTCATCGACGGCGAGCTGCATGCCGTTGAGGACGGGCACGCCCCATACCTTGATCGGACCTGAAAGGTCCTGATGAGTGCCCAACACGATCTCGGTGCTGGTGACGCCCTGATTGGTGACCTTGGTCTGCGCGACCGCGGGCAATACCGCCAGCGTGGTCGTGCAGGCAAGCGTCACCGCGAATGCCTTGAAATGCATGTTCCGTTTCCTCCACTGCTGCGCTCTTTGTCTTTTCGGCGGGTGGCGCACACGACCCGGTCCGTCGTCGCTTTGCGCGACTTGTGCGTAATTAGAGCAGTTTCGCAGCGGTTATGCACGGCGAAACGGAGGATTCCGGACTGCAAAAGAAAAGGCCCGGGACATGCCCGGGCCTTGGCCGTCGAGGTGTCGCGCTCAGTTCTTGAGGTCGCGCTTCAGCACGACCCAGCGTCCGTCCTTGATCTGCTGCAGCAGGTAGACGGTGGCCGACAGGTGTTCCGTCGGCGAGAACTTGACCGGCGGGGAGTTGAAGATGTCCTGGAAGACGTCGCCCGACTCCATGGCGGCCAGGAACTTGGCCCCTGTCAGGTCCTTGCCCGCCAGCCTGGCGTAGTGGGCGAAGGTCATGACGTCGTTGTAGCCCAGCGCCGACTGGGTGTTCGGCTCCATATTGTAGAGCTTGTAGTAGGCCTCGGCCCACTCCTTGGCCTTGCCGGTCGAGGTGTCGCGATAGGGAATCTCCATGGCGCCGACGGCGTAGAAACCCTCCGTCACGTCCTTGCCCAGCGCCGGAACCTCCACCACGTTGGCGGCGGTGCTGCCGAAGTAGATCGGGGCGAAGCCGATCTTGCGGCCCTCGGCCATGACACCGACGGTCTCGCGCACGATGGTGCCCAGCACGACCAGGTCGCAGCCGTCCGACTTCATCTTCGCGACCTGCGAGGAGAAATCCGAGGCGCCGCGCTTGTAGCTCGTGACCGAGGCGGGGGTCAGCTTGGCGTCGGCCGCGGCCTGGTTGAAGCCGTCCAGCACGTTCTTGCCGAACTCGTCGTCCTGGTAGATTACGCAGGGCTTCTTGGTGCCCTTTTCCTGCATCAGATGGCGCGCGCCGGCGCGCACGCTCTCGGTGTAGGGCGGCACGTTGTTGAACTTCAGCCGGTCCTGCGGGTTCTTCGGGTCCATCTTGTAGGTGAACTCGGCCGAGGTGACGGGGAAGAGCTGCGGAATGCCGCCCTCGAGCAGGATGTCCTGGGCGGCGAGCACGGTGGGCGAGCCCAGAGGCGCCAGCATGGCGAAGATCTTGTCCTTCTCCACCAGCTTCTGCGTCGCCAGCACGGCCCGCTTCGGGTCGTAGCCGACGTCCTCGACAATCAGCTTCAGCTTGCGGCCGTTGATGCCGCCCGCCGCGTTGATCTCTTCGACGGCCATCTTCATGCCGTTGGTGACGGGGACGCCCCAGGACTTGATCGGGCCCGATAGGTCCTGGTGGGTGCCGAGGACGATCTCGGTGGGCGTGATGCCCTGGTTGGTGACCTTGGTCTGCTGTGCCACCGCCGGCAGGGCGGCAAGGCCGAACACGCCGCCCAACAGGGCGGTACTTACGCCAAACGTACGCATGACTACTTGTTTCCTCCAACTACGCTTACTGAACTCTCTTTAACCCGGTTCGCCCCGGCTCAGGCCGCCTGGGGACGGTACATCGCGTCGATCTGCTCCTTGTACTTGGTGTTCACGAACGACCGCTTGAGCTTCATGGTCGGCGTCAGCTCCTCGTCTTCCGGCGTGAGCTGCTGCTCGATCAGGAAGAAGCGCTTGATCGTCTCGACCCGGGCGAAGTTGGCGTTGACTCGCTCGATCTCCGCCCAGATCAGGTCCTGCACTTCCTTGGAGCGGCACAGGCTGGTGTAGTTGGTGAAGGGCACGTCGAGATCCTGGGCGAACTTCTCGACCGTCTCGCGTTCGATCATCACCAGGCAGGTGAGGTAGGCGCGCTTGTCGCCGATCACGACGGCGTCGCTGATAAAGGGCGAGGCCTTGAGCTGGTTCTCGATCTCCGACGGCGTGATGTTCTTGCCGCCAGCCGTGATGATGATGTCCTTCATCCGGTCGGTGATCTTGACGTAGCCTTCCTCGTCGATCAGGCCGACGTCGCCGGTGTGCAGCCAGCCATCCTTGTCGACCGTCTCGGCGGTTTTCTCCGGCTGGTTCAGGTAACCCATGAACACCATGTCGCCCTTGATCAGGATCTCGCCGACGGGCGAGATCGCGACCTGGCCGTAGGGGACCGACTTGCCGACCGTGCCGAGCTTGATGCCGTTGGCCGGCATCGCCGTCGCCAACCCGCAGTTCTCCGTCTGGCCGTAGACCTCGTACATGTCGAGGCCGAGCGCCAGATACCAGCGGATCAGCTCGGGGGAGATCGGCGCGGCGCCGGTGAACAGCCAGCGGCAGCGGTCGAGGCCGATCATGCGGCGGATGTTCTTGAGCACGAGCCAGTAGGCGGCCTGGAAGCGCAGCTTCTCGAGGGCGGTCGGCTCACGTCGGGCCAGCCGGGCGTCGGCGATGGCGAGCCCGGCCGAGATCGCGCGCCGGTAGGCCCATTGCTGCAACGGCGTGGCGTCCTTCAGGGCGATCGTGATGCCGGCATAGAATTTCTCCCAGACCCGCGGCACGGCGCCGAACAGGGTGGGTTGCACCTCGCGGATGTTGTCGGGCACCGTCTCCGGGCTTTCGGCGAAGTTGCTGCAGACGCCGGTTGCCACCGAGTAGTAGCTGCCCGCGATGCGCTCGGCGACGTGGCAGAGCGGCAGGAACGCCAGCCGCTCGTCGCCGTCGTACCAGGAGAGCGAGAGCTCAGGGTGCATGCAGTTCTGCATCGTGTAGACGACGTTGCGATGGCTGTGCATCGCGCCCTTGGGCGGGCCGGTGGTTCCGGAGGTGTACACCAGGATGGCGAGATCGTCGGGTTTGCGCGCGGCGACCAGTTCCTCGAATAGCGCATCCTTGCCCTGGCCGTAGTTGCGGCCCGACGCCATGAACTCGTCGAGCGAGACCACCATCGGGTCGTTGAAGGTGCGAAGTCCCTCCATGTCGAACACGACGATCTTGCGCAAGCTGGGGCAGCGCTCGCGCACGTCGAGCGCCTTGTCGAGTTGCTCGTCGTCCTCGACGAACAGGACCGATGTATTGGAGTCGTTGACCAGGTACTCGACCTGCTTGGCCGAATCGGTCGGATAGATTCCCGAGGAAACGCCGCCCGCGCAGAGGATGCCGAAGTCTGCGTAGTTCCATTCCGGCACGGTGTTGGCCAGGACCGAGGCCACGTCGCCGGGACGGAAGCCCATCTCGTGCAGCGCGAAGGTGATGGCGCGCGAGCGCTCCAGCCACTGGTTCCACGAGATGGCATTCCAGATTCCGTAGAGTTTCTCGCGCATTGCCGGCTTGTCTCCGCGCGTCCGGCAGGACAGCAGGAAACTCTTGGGCAGGGTCTCGGCAACGGTCAGTGTCGCTTTGGTGGGCATTGTTTCCTCGCGTCCCGTCAGCGCCAGTTCTTCTTCTTCTTCCAGCGGCGTTCGCCGCGAGCGCCCTCTTCCTTGGCGCCGAGATAGAACTCCTGGATGTCCTTGCTGCCCATCAGGCGCTCGCAGGTATCGTCCATCACGACGCGACCGACCTCGAGCACGTAGCCGTAGTGGGCCGTCTCCAGCGCCATCTTGGCATTCTGCTCGACCAGCAGGATCGAGGTGCCTTCCTCGGCGTTGACCCGGCGGATGATGCTGAAGATCTCCTTCACCAGAAGCGGCGACAGGCCGAGCGAGGGCTCGTCGAGCAACAGGAGCTTCGGCCGGTTCATGAGGGCGCGGCTGATGGCCAGCATCTGCTGCTCGCCGCCCGACAGTGAGCCCGCGGGCTGGTCGATACGCTCCTTGAGGCGTGGGAAATAGGCGAAGATCCGCTCCAGGTCGCTGGCGATGCCGTCGCGGTCCTTGCGCAGGAAGGCGCCCATGGCGAGGTTCTCGCGCACGGAGAGGAACGGGAAGACTTCGCGGCCCTCGGGTACATGGCTGAGACCAAGGCGCACGATCCTGTCGGCGTCCATGCGCTGGATCGGCCTGCCCTCGAACTCGATCGTGCCCTTGAGCGGATCTAGCACGCCGGAAATGGTCTTGAGGATCGTCGTCTTACCCGCGCCGTTGGCGCCGAGCACGGTGATGATCTTGCCGCGCGGCACGGAGAGGCTCACGCCGCGGATCGCCATGATCGGGCCGTAGTAGCTCTCGATGTTGGAGACCTTGAGGATCGGCTCGTCGCTCATGTCTGCTCCGCTCAGGTGCCGAGATAGGCGGCGATGACGTCGGGATGCGCCTGCACCTCGGCCGGTGTGCCCGAGGCCAGCACCCTGCCGTAGTTGAGCGCCAGCACGCGGTCCGACACGCGGTTCACCAGGCTCATATCGTGCTCGACCATCAGCACCGTGACGCCGAGTTCGGTCCGGATGTCGCGGATCCAGAACGACATGTCGTCGGTCTCCTCGACGTTGAGGCCGGAGGAGGGCTCGTCCAGCAGGATCAGCTTGGGCTCCGAGCACAGCGCGCGGGCAACCTCGACCACCTTGCGCACGCCGTAGGGCAGGCCGGCGATCAGCTTCTCGCGATAAGGCTGGAGGTCGAGAAACTCGATCACCTCCTCGACCTTGCGCCGATGCTCCTTCTCGGCCCGCCGCACGGAGGGCAGGAACAGGATATCCTGCCAGAGCTGGGTGGTGGCATGGCAGTGCCGGCCGACCAGCAGGTTGGCCAGCATGGTCGCATTCTCGAACAGCTCGATGTTCTGAAAGGTGCGGGCGATGCCGAGCTTGGCGATCTGGTGCGCCGGCACCTCGGTGATGTCGCGCCCCTCGAAGAACAGCTTGCCCGAGGTCGGGTCGTACAGGCGCGAGATCAGGTTGAAGATCGAGGTCTTGCCGGCGCCGTTGGGGCCGATGATGGTGAAGATCTCGCCCTTCTCGACGCTGAAGCTGACGCTGTCGACCGCCTTGAGGCCGCCGAACTGGAGGGAGATGCCGTCGACCGTGAAGAAGCTCATCGGTTGCGCTCCGACTTCACGTAGGTCTTCTGTCGCTTGAAGGTCGCCTTCTTGTAGAGCGGGAAGAGCTGGAAGAAGAGCTTCACCTTGAGCCAGCGCCCGTAGAGGCCATAGGGCTCGAACAGGATGAACATCATGATGATCAGGCCGTAGATCGCGCCCTTGAGGCCGGCGGCGGAACCGATCGAGGACATGGTTTCGCGCAGCTTGCCCGAAGCCTCGGGTGACATGCCGAGCGACGAGGCGAGGCTGGCCCCGAGCACCGGCACGTCGTCCTTCAGCGCCGTGAGGAACGGATCGACCATGACGATGAAGATCGCGCCCAGCACCGCGCCGTGCACGCCGAAGGCGCCGCCGATGATGATCACCATGATGAACTCGATGGAGAGCAGCAGGGTGAACATCTCGGGAGAGATGAAGGACATTTTGTGTGCGAACAGGACGCCGGCCATGCCGGTGAGCGCGGCGCTGATGGCGAAGGACTTGACCTTGTAGCCGGCCAGGTCGATGCCCATGCTCTTGCCCGCGGTCTCCGAATCGCGGATGGCGATGAAGGCCCGGCCGGTGGGCGAACGCAGCAGGTTCAGCGCCAGCAGGATCGAGCCGACCAGAACCAGCAGGCACAGGAAATAGAACGCGTCGCTGTCGCGCGGCATGGGCTGGCCCAGCATGTCGAGCGTTCTGACCCGCATGCCCTCGTTGCCGTGGGTCACCGATTCCCAGCGGGCCAGGATTTCCTCGACGATGAAGGCAAAGGCGATGGTGGCGATCACCAGGTAGATGCCGCTGAGGCGCAGCGCCGGGAAGCCCACCATCGCCCCGACCGCGCCGGTGATGATGGCCGCTGCCGGAAAATAGACGATGAACGGTATGCCCTTGCTCTGCATGAAGCCGGCCGTATAGGCGCCGATCGCGAGGAAGGCGGCGTGACCCAGCGAGGCCTGGCCGGTGAAGCCGGTGAGGATGATCAGCGCCACGCCCACGATGGCGTAGATGAAGACGAACACGATCTGGCTCTGCAGATAGCTGCCGATCAGATAGGGCGCGGCGATCATCACCGCCAGCAACGCGCCGTAGGACCACCAGTAGCCGCTGTGTTTCAGCAGCTTGATGTCCTGATTGTAGTCGGTCTTGAAGACGAAACGCATGGGCTCAGACCTTCTTGCGCATGCTGGGACCGAACAGCCCGTGCGGCCGCACCAGCAGGACGATCAGGAGCACGACGTAGGGGGCGACATCCTTCCAGCCCTGCGGCAGGTAGAAGCCTGCCAGCGTCTCGATCACGCCGATGATCAGGCCGCCGATCAGCGCGCCGGGGATCGAGCCGAACCCGCCCAGAACCGCCGCCGGAAAGGCCTTCAGGCCGAGCGCCAGGCCCACGTTCGAATGGATGAAGGTGATGGGCGCCAGCAGCACGCCCGCCGTCGCCGCCACCGCCGCGCTGATCGCCCAGATCAGCGAGACCACGCGCTTCACGGGAATGCCCATGTAGTAGGCGGCCAGCATGTTCTCCGAAGTGGCGCGCATGGCGGTGCCCATCCGCGTGTAGTTGAAGAAGGCGTAGAGCACGATGCACAGGATGACGGTGGCCACGATCACGGAGAGCTTGTCGTGGGCGATCACCAGGTCGCCGAGCTTCAGCACGCCGGTCGAAAAGGGGGTCTCGATCTTGAGGTCGTCGGTGCCCCAGATCATGCCGGCCAGGGAGCGCAGGAAATAGCCCAGCCCGATGGTAGCCATGACGATCGAGAACTGCGGATAGCCCAGGATGGGCCGAATCAGGATGCGTTCCGTGGCCATGCCGAACACGGCCATGCCGCAGACGGCGAACAGGAAGCCCAGCCAGTAGTCGAGACCGATCAGCCCGATGAAGGTGAAGACGAAGAACCCGCCCAGCATCATCAGGTCGCCCTGGGCGAAATTAACGACTTCCGTCGCCTTGTAGATGAGCACGAAGCCCAGCGCGATCAGGCCGTAGACGCAGCCAAGCGCGATTCCGCTCACCAGCTGCTGGATGAAATCGAGCATTCCCCTACCCTGTAAACCGGCCGTTTAGTGGCTTCGCGTTTGACTTGATTGAATAAGACATGGCCGCCCTGCGGAGAGTCAATGGATTTTCGCTCTGTGCGTTGTACTGTTGATTAATCAAGCGTCATCACCGGAGATACCCATGTCGCTCGCCGAGCAGGCCATCCCGTCGGGGCGGCCGCCGTCGCCGTTCTATACCGAGGAGCACGAGGCTTTCCGGAGCACCGTCCGGCGGTTCGTCGAGCGCGAGATCATGCCTCATGTCGACCAGTGGGACGAGGCGGAGGAGTTTCCGCGAGAGCTCTATCGCAAGGCCTCGGCCGCGGGTCTGATGCAGCTCGGTTTCCCGGAGGAGTATGGCGGCGTCCCGACCGATCCCTTCTTCGGCATCGTCAAGGCCGAGGAGATGGCGCGTCACGGCAGCGGCGGGCTCAACGCCAGCCTCAACAGTCATACGATCGGCTCGCCGCCCATCGCGGCTCTCGGACCTGAATGGATGAAGCGCAAGGTGCTGCCCGAGGTCCTGGCCGGCGAGAAGATCAGCGCGCTCGCCATCACCGAGCCGAGCGGCGGCTCCGACGTCGCCAATCTCAAGACCACGGCGCGGCGCGAGGGCGACCACTATGTCGTCAACGGCTCCAAGATGTTCATCACTTCCGGCATGCGCGCCGACTACTACACGGTCGCCGTGCGCACCGGCGGGCCAGGGGCGGGCGGCGTCTCGCTCCTGCTGATCGAGCGCGACCGCGAGGGCTTCGCCCGCACCAAGCTGAAGAAGATGGGCTGGTGGGCTTCGGATACCGCCCAGCTCTTCTTCGACAATGTCAGGGTCCCAGTCGAGAACCTGATCGGCGAGGAGAATCGCGGCTTCATCGGCATCATGCTGAACTTCAACTCCGAGCGCCTGGGCATGTCGGCCGGCGCCTGCGGCTATGCGAAGGTCTGTCTCGACGAGGCGATCGCCTATGCCCGCGAGCGCCACACGTTCGGCAAGCCCTTGATCGCCAACCAGGTGGTGCGCCATCGGCTGGTCGACATGGCGATGCGTATCAACGCCGTGAAGTCGACGCTCGAGCTGCTGGCCTACAGGGTCGGGCAGGGCGAGAAGCCCGTCGCCGAGATCTGCATGCTGAAGAACCTCGCGACCTCGACGATGGAATACTGCGCCAACGAGGCGATGCAGGTGTTCGGCGGCGCGGGCTATCTGCGCGGCGCCAAGGTCGAGCGCATCTATCGCGAGACCAAGGTCATGTCGATCGGCGGCGGCTCGACCGAGATCATGAAGGATCTCGCCGCCCGCCAGATGGGGTTGTAGATGGAAAAGGACGCGCGCATCGCGCTCTTCCAGCAATGGTTCTCCGACAACATCCCGCACAACAAGGCGCTTGGATTGAAGGTGATCGGCGCCTCGCGCGGCTTTGCCTCGATGCAGCTCGAGTGGCGCGAGGAACTGGTCGGCAATCCCGAGACCGGCGTGCTTGCGGGCGGTCCGCTCACCGCGATGCTCGACGGCTGCTGCGGCATGTCGGTCGCCACCATGCTGAAGGCGCCCGAGCCCTTCGCGACCCTCGATCTGCGCATCGACTATGTGCGGCCGGCCGAGCCCGGCAAGCCGGTGATCGCCGAGGCCGAATGCTATCGCATCACGCGATCGGTCGCTTTCACCCGCGCCTTCGCCCATCACGGCGACGCCAAGGATCCGATCGCCGCGGCGGCGGGCACCTTCATGCTGGGCACCAAGGGCAAGGCGACACGGCCGCCGCTGGCGGACAAGCCATGAGCGCGCTGCTCGAACGCCTCGCCGAGGCGCGCAAGGAGGGCAACGTCGCCCGCCTGGCCGAGGCCATTCCCTATGCGCGCTGGATGCAGATCGCGCCCGAGAACGGCACCGGCGAGCTGCTGACCCGCATGCGCTTTCATCCGGAGCTGATCGGCAACACGTTCCTGCCGGCGATCCACGGCGGCACATTGGGGGCCATGCTGGAGATGGCTGCGATCTTCCATCTCCTGTGGGAGACGGAGACCGAGACGGTGCCGAAGATCGTCAACATCACCGTCGATTACCTGCGCTCGGCGCGTCCGGTCGACGTCATCGCCTGCGCCAAGGTGACGAAGCAGGGGCGGCGCATGGTCAACGTCTTCGCCGAAGCCTGGCAGGAGGACCGCTCCCGCCCCGTGGCGACGGCCAACGCGCACTTCCTGGTCAAGTCCGACGCCGACGCTCCGCCGTCGCTTTGACGAAGGAGAAGGATCACTCGCTGCGCTCGGGATGACACTGCTTCAATCTTGTCATCCTGAGCGCCCGCCAGGCAGGTCACCCCAGCGGGTTGCTGAGGTCCACGCTGTACTGCTTGGCGTTCTGCGCCATGTAGTGATCGCGGCCGTGCACGGCCTCGCCCCGGACGGCGGCTTCGACCATGTCCATGAAAGTGTGCCAGCCCATGGCGTTCAGTTTCACAAACGACTCGAGCACAGGCAGGTGTTCAAGGGTGAAGGTGGTGCCGTCGGCCGCCGGCGCCAGGGTCAGGATCACATAGGATTCCGGGTAGGGCGAGACCGCGTCGCCCGGATTGTACACGTTCCATGTGTAGGCGAGCCGGCCCGGCGGCTGCCATTGGGTGACGACCCCGCGGATATGGCCGCCCATCAGCGAGACGGCGCCGCCGACCCGGGGCTCGATGCTTCCGGTGCCATACCAGCCGGGCAGCCGGGCGGTATCGGTCAGGAGGGTCCAGGCCTGGGCCGGTGGCCCGGGAAGGCGCCGTTCGAAGCGCACCATATGCGCATGGGTGAATTGCGCGCCGTCGCTCATGGACTTTCCCGCCTCTTGGCTTAAAGAAAACGCCGCATGGATTACGATTCCCTCAAGACAGCGGGCGACGACGTCGTTCGTGACGGCGCCAGCTTCGAGGCCTATCGGCTGCCGGGCGACTTGATCGATTCACAACACCCGATAATCGTGGCCTATGCAAGGCGCGTGGCCGGCGAGGGCAGCGACCGGGACAAGGCGCTGCGTCTCTACTACGCCGTGCGCGACGAGCTGCGCTACGACCCCTACAACACGCCGATGAAGCGCGAGGCGTATCGCGCCAGCGCGACCGTGGCGGCCGGTCACGGATACTGCGTGAACAAGGCAGGCGTTCTGGCCGCGGTCTGCCGCGCCGCCGGCATTCCGGCCCGGCTGGGCTATGCCGATGTCCGCAACCACATGACGACGCAGCGTCTGTCGGAGCTGATGGGCAGCGACGTCTTCTTCTATCACGGCTACACCGACGTCTGGCTCGAGGGCCGCTGGGTGAAGGCGACGCCCGCCTTCAACCGCGAGCTCACCGACAAGTTCGGCCTGAAGCCGCTCGATTGGGACGCCGTGGGCGATTCGATCTACCACCCGTTCGATCTCAGCGGCCGCCGCCACATGGAGTATCTCGCCTATCGCGGCGTGTTCGCGGACATCCCGTTCGACGAAATCCGCGATGCCTTCCGCCACTACTACCCGCGCCTGTCTCGGGCGCAGGAGGAAATGGTAGTGGGCGGCGATTTCGGCGCCGAGGGTGCCGCGGAAGTGAAACCCAAGTGAATCTTGCGCCCCGGTCGCCCGCCTACATTGCCCTGCTGGTTGCGCTGGGCAGTTTCGGCCCGCTCACCATGAGCATCTACACCCCGGTCATGCCGTCGGTCGGCCACGAACTGCTGGCGACACCGGAGAACGTGAAGCTCACGCTCACGACCTACATGCTGGGCTTCGCGGTCGGGCAGCTCTTCTACGGCCCGCTCAGCGATCGTTACGGGCGCCGGCCGGTCCTGCTGGGCGGGCTGCTGTTCTTCACGATCACGAGTTTCGCCTGTTCCTTCGCGCCGTCGATCGGCGGGCTGATCGGCCTGCGCATCCTGCAGGGGCTGGGTGCGGCCTCGGGCTCGGTGCTGGGCCGGGCGCTGACGCGCGACGCCTATACGTTCAAGGAGATGCCGCTGGTCATGAGCTGGATCTCGCTCGGCCAGAACATTGCACCCTCCCTGGCGCCGACCGTCGGCGGCTTCCTCGGCGAATGGGCGAGCTGGCGCGCGACCTTCTGGTTCGTGGGCGGCTTCGGCACGATCCTGTTCCTGGTGACGCTCGCGGGTCTGCGCGAGACAAACAAGTTCCGCAGCGAGCGCATCGATCTGTCGAGCCTGCTGCGCGGCTCGGGCGAGATGCTGCGCGACCGGCGTTTCCTCGGCCACATCCTGCCGCTGGGCTTCGCCTTCGCGCTGAACTTCGGAATGCTGGCGGGCGTGCCCTTCGTGCTTCAGGAGAGCATGGGCTTCAGCCCGCGCGAATTCGGCCTGATCGTGCTGCTCTCGGTCGGCGGTTTCACGCTGGGCACCTTCGTGAACAACCGGCTGGTCGGCCGCGTCGCACCGGTCGACATCATCATGTTTTCCGGCTGGTTCCACGTGGCAGCATTGGTCGGGATGGCGGCTCTTTCGCTCGCCGGCATCGTCACCTGGTGGGCCATCGTCGGGCCGCACATGCTGCTGAGCTTCGGGACCGGCATGATCGTGGCCAATGCCAATGCCGGCGCCGTGGGCATGTATCCGCGGCTGGCCGGCACGGCCTCGTCGCTGGCAGGCCTCGCGCAGATGGGCATGGGGGCGATGGGCACCGTCGCCGTGGCGGCGCTCACGGTCGTCGGCAGCCGCTATATCGCCATGCCGATGG